>JBFGHF010000421.1:0-4459 GCA_041578355.1 Acidobacteriota bacterium | reverse complement strand
GCCGGCTCCGCTGAGCCAGAGATGACGCAGATCAGCGGTTCCGAGCTCGAGCCCGGGCCCTCGGCGGACGAGGTCATCATGACAGCCAAGGACGTCGCGGCCTTCCTCCAGATCCCTCTCGATTTCTCCTACACCTTGACCGAGGCCCAATTCCGGGGCGATTTTTCCAGCGACTTCGAGCCTTGGGGCGATGTCCGCTGGGGAGACGAATTGCCCTATCTACCGCGGCACCAGCTCGCTGCAAGCCTCGGTTTGGGGACTCCTCGATGGCACGCCTCGGCGAGCGCTTTCTACGTCGGCAGGATGCGAACCATCGCCGGGCAGGGACCGATCCCGGGTCCCCAGTCCATCGATCCGCATCCGGTCATCAACCTGTCGGGCGAGTACCGTCTCCCGATGCTGGACGGCGAACGCACCCGTGCCACGCTTTTCATCAGCCTGCGCAATCTGTTCGACCGTGAGTACGTCGTCGCCCGCCGCCCCGCCGGAGCCCGTCCCGGACTGCCGCGCACCCTGATGGGAGGAATCCGGTTCCGACTCGGGAAGTAGGCCCGGCCTCCCCTTCCCCAACGCGCAACAGCTGCAGCAAGACAACAAGCCAGCGAACCAAATCTCCAGACTCGACCCGGACCAATGGACCCATGGACCAATGGACCCATCGCCCCATATAATCACCCCATGCGTGCGCCAATTCTCGTTGTCACTCTCTTCAGCTTGCTATCCGCCTCCGCCCCGGTTGCTCAAGAATCTATCCCCCTGCCCGTCCGAAAAGTCGTGCTCTACAAGAACGGCATGGGTTATTTTCAGCACCAGGGGACGACTCCGGAGACGGGCGTCGTCGACATCCTGCTGCCCAGCAGGCAACTCGACGACATCCTCAAGTCGCTCACGGTTCTCGATCTCGACGGAGGCTCGATCGAATCCGTGACCTACGATTCTCCGGTCCCGGCTGATAGACTTTTGAGCGACCTGCCGATCGACCTCAATGCGGCGCCTAATCTGGTCGAATTCCTCGCCCAAATCCGCGGCGCCGACATCGAGATCCGCGCCCCTTCGGGATCGGTGACGGGCCGGTTGCTTGCGGCCGACCTGCGAGCAAAGTCAAGCGGAGCCGGCCAGACCGCGCAGGTGGTGGAGGTCTCGGTTCTCGACAGCTCGGGCGCCGTGCAGGTGGTCGACCTGGGGTCGGCGGGAGGCTTGCGCATCCTCGACTCCGACTTGTCGGCCGAAGTGCGCCGCTACCTGGAGATACTCGATCGGGACAATCGCCGCGACGTGCGACAAATGCGGATCGACAGCGCCTCCCGAGGAGCGCGGCGTCTTTTTGTGGCCTACACCGCCGAGTCGCCGATTTGGAAGTCGAGCTATCGGATCGTGATCGGAGAGGGCGAAGAACCTTATTTGCAAGGCTGGGCGATCGTCGACAACACCTCCGCCATGGACTGGTCCGACGTCGAACTCTCGCTCGTCTCGGGAGCTCCCATCAGCTTCATCCAACGCCTATCTCAGCCCATCTACAGCCAGCGACCCGAGGTTCCCGTCATGGCCGGACCCGTAGCGGCTCCGGACATCCATGAAGGGGCTTTGGAAGATCTCCGGGCCGGCGCCAGCGAAGGCCGTGCCGCTCCGCGGCAAGGACGATTGGGGTTGGCGGAGAAGTCTCTGGCCCCGCCTCCGCCTGCAGCAGCCATGCCCATGGAAGCGCTCAGGCGGGAGGACTTCGAACTGGACGCGGCCGCCACGGGCGCCGACTTGGGGGATCAATTCGAATACCGCCTCAAGGACCCGATCACCATCGGCAAGAACCGCTCCGCCCTGCTCCCTATTGTGGGCTCCGACGTCAAAGCCGAAAAGGTCTCGCTCTACAACGCAGGCCGGGGCGGAAAGAATCCCCGCTTGGCGATCTGGCTCGAAAACAGCACGGACCTCACGCTGGACGGCGGCGCCTTCGTTCTGATCGATTCCGGATCTTTCGCCGGGGAGGGCTTGTTCAACACCATCCCGCCCCGGGAGAGACGGCTGCTGAGCTACGCCATCGATCTGACGACCGAAGTCAGCACGCTACAGAAGAGCGAGCTGCGCCGGATAGAACGGATCGTCATCAATCGCGGCATCATGCGTCTCGAACGCAAGCAGCTCGAGACCCGCACCTACACGATCCGCAACAATGCCGAAAGGGCCCGGACGGTCATCGTCGAGCACCCCGTGCGGAGTGGTTGGGAATTGGTGGGAAGCAAGCCCGACGAGACTTCTTCCAGCTTCCACCGGTTTCGGACCAGCGTCTCCGCCCAATCCACCGGGCGCCTGCAGGTCCAGGAGGAGCTTCCCCAACAGACCGTCTACCGTTTGGAAAATCTGACCACGGAGCAGATCGCACTGTGGTTGAGCGATCGCTCCATCGATCGCCAAATCGAGGCGGAGCTGCGGCGCATCGTGCAGAAGAAGGAGGAGCTGGCGCGTCTGGAGGGCCGGCTCGCCGAACTCGAACGCGAACGCCAGGAAATCTTCTCCGACCAGTCGCGGGTGCGCGACAACCTGTCCCGGCTCAGCACCTCGGGAGACGAGGCACGACTGCGCCAAAGTTATATAGAGCGCCTTTCCGCTCAGGAAACTCGACTGAGCGAAATCGCGGCGGAACAGGAACGGCTGAGAGGTGAGATCGAAGTCGTCAGGGCCCAGCTGAACGAGATGATCAGCACGCTCAGCTTCGATCGCGAGTTGTAAGTGGCTTCGACATTTCTGCCTACGCAATCCGGAAGCACAGCCTGAAAGGGTGGCGCTTTTCGGGAGTTCCGAAAGCGCAGCCTGGAAGGCCGCGCCACCCTTGTGACGGAAAAACGGAGGACCCAAAATGAGACTTCTTTCCATTCTTGCGACGATTCTTTTCTTGACCCCGGGCATTTCGCCCGCCCAGCAAGACGTTCAAATCACCTCTGAGCACGTGGCGGGCAGCGTCCATATGTTGGTGGGCCAAGGGGGTAACATCGGAGCGACGGCGGGGAGCGACGGCATCCTCATCGTGGACGACCAGTTTGCTCCGCTCGCTGAGAAAATTCGGGCCGCCCTCAAAGAGATCGATCCCGGTCCGCTGCGCTTCATCCTCAACACCCACTATCACGGCGATCACACGGGCGGCAACGAGATCCTGGGGCGGGAGGGCACGATCATCGCCCACAGCAATGTACGCAAACGACTCTCCACCGAGCAGCAGCTCTTGGGCAGGACCCAACCGGCTGCCCCTCCGGGAGCCTGGCCGGTGATCACCTTCGATCAATCGGTATCCATCCATTTCAACGGGGAAGAGATCCACGTCCTCCATTTTCCCAGCGGCCACACCGACGGCGACAGCATCATCTTCTTCAAAGGCTCGAATGTGATCCACATGGGAGACCACTTCTTCCGGGACCGGTTCCCCTTTGTCGATTTGGGCGCCGGGGGAAGCGTGCAGGGACTGACGGACAACATCGCCAGCGTGATCAAGATGGCGCCCGAGGGGGTCAAGATCATCCCGGGCCACGGCGTCCTCAGCGGGGTCGAAGATCTCGAGCGCTACCACGAGATGTTGGTGGAAACGACGGAGATGGTGGCTTCGGCCAAGCGCGAGGGAAAGACGCTGGAAGAGGTCCAAGCGCAAGGAGTACCGGAGAAATACTCCTCCTGGGGCTCCGGGTTCATCAACAACGACCGTTGGCTGGAGATCGTCTTCAACAGCCTGGGCTGACATGTGGCTCGACCTTCCAGGTCGTGACTGAGGTTTGGCCTTTTGGGCGAGGGACCAAGATGACAGGCAAGATGCCTGTCTTCCGGTTGCTCGCCTCGCCGCCCGAGGCGGAAGACAGGCTTCCAGCCTGTTAAGAACTCCCTGAACGGGAGCGAGCACTACCTTCAGGTCGTGATCTCTTCAGGGATGCCTGTGCCACGGGGCTAGTACCCGGCGGCCAGGCTCTCTCCTCTCCTCGGGTCGGGAGCGCCCAGGCGGATGCCCGTCTCGGGATCGATCAGTATGCAGTGAGCGTCTCCGATGCTCTGCCGAGTCTCGACGCGATGCCCTTTGCGCAGCAGCGCGATCTCCACATCGCGGACCAGCGCGTCTTGCTCCGCTATCAGATAGTCGGGCAGCCATTGATGATGGATGCGGGGAGCGTCGACGGCTTCCTGGATGTCCATCCCGAAGTCGATCACGTTGAGGATGATCTGGAAGACGGTGTTGATGATGGTCGGGCCGCCGGGACTTCCCAACACCATGTAGAGTTTGCCGTCCTTGAAGACCAATGTCGGAGTCATGGCGCTCAAGGGGCGCTTGCCCGGGCCGACAGCGTTGGCCTCCCCCTGAATCAGCCCGTAGGCGTTAGGGACGCCCGGCTTGGAGGAGAAGTCGTCCATCTCGTTGTTGAGCAGAAACCCGGCTCCTTCCACGGTCACCCCGGAACCGTAACTGCCGTTGATGGTGGTGGTGGTG
>JBFGHF010000420.1:0-4476 GCA_041578355.1 Acidobacteriota bacterium | reverse complement strand
TAGTTGTTGACGATCATGACGAACGCCAGGGCCTCGCCGTCGGCGGTGCTGACATAACCCGCCAGGGCGCGAACGTTGCTCAATGTTCCCGTCTTGGCCTTGACTCTCCCCTCGGCGGCAGTGCCCTTGAAGCGTCCCTCCAGGGTGCCGTCCACTCCGCCCACGGGCAGGAAGCCGCGGAATTCCTCGGCATAACCGCTGCGGTGGGCGTGACGCAACAGCCGGACCAGCATGTCCGGAGTCAGAAAGCTGTAGCGCGAGAGGCCCGACCCGTCGGCGAGCCGATACGCGTCTTCAGGGATTCCCGCCCTTCGCAACAACCGCTCCACCTCCCGCCTTCCCCCGTCGAAGCTCTTGTCGAAAGGTCGAGGGTCGAGCATTCGCACCAGCGTCTCGGCGTAGAGGTTCTGGCTGATTTTGAGAAGAACTCGGAGGATGTAGCGAAGATCGGGCGATTCGTGAGTGAAGAGAACTTCTGTGGCTTGCGGCTTCTCTTCCATTTGGTCCGCATCACGTGCAATGCCCGTCACCTCGATGCCCTCTCTTCGCAGGACCTCCACGAGCATCGTGGTGAAGTAAAGCGTGGGGTTCTCGACGGTGACGCTTCTCCAGACCGGCTCGTCTCCGACGGAGATCGATCCCCCGACCTCCACACGATTCGCCCCCGTCCTTCTCAGCCACAACCCCGCCTCCTCCCAAGAGGGGACGGTCCGCACCTGGTTGGCGAACTGCAGATAGGAGCCTGCGGGCCTCATCTCGACCTGCGCCGCCTCGCCCGCTTCGTCTCCGGGCGAGATCCTCAACAGAACGTTGTTCTCGTTGAACTGTAGTCCTCCGATCTCGGCTGAATAACCGTAGGGCAAGTCGTCCCAGGACCAGCCGTGACCCAGACCGACGTCGTCGAAGACGTCGTCGACTCCGACCACGTCTCCGGCCACCCTCCGTATTCCCAGCTCTTTCAAGCGGCGCGCCCAGTCCTTGAAAACGGCGTCGGGATCACCCTCTTCGATCTGCTCCACGTCGGGACTGGAAAGACGAGCCCCCAAGGTCGGGTCGCCGCTGCCGACCACGACCAGGTTGCCACGCAAGACACCTCTGCGCAGGGATCCCTCTCTCATCACCCGGGTGCGGAACTTGTAGTCGAGCCCCAACGCCTCCAAAGCAGCCACAGCCGTGACCAACTTCATGTTTGAGGCGGGCATGAGGTACTTGTCGGCGTTGAGCTGATACAGCGTTTCTCCGGTTTCCAATGACTGGACCTTGACTCCCCAGACGGCACGATGAAAGGCAGGGTCGCCGAAGATCAGGCCGAGCTGTTCCTGGATGCGGCGACTGTCGTGACTCTGGCTGAAAACCGTGCACCACAGGAGCAAGAAGCAGACTGCCGAAAGGCAACCCTCGCGCTTTGTCATGGCATGAAAAGTACCCAGCACCCGGTCAAAAGACAAGTTTGGAAGTTATCGAAGTTCGGCCTGCGAGTGTGAACTCCGGAGGAAGGAGACAAATTCGTAGGAAGGACGAAAGACCGCCCCTGCCTGCCTGTCAGCCCCTCGCACTAAGATTGACCGCCAAGGCAAATCATGTCCGCAGTTTCCCAAAACCGCCTGCCGGCCCTGCTCGAGGCTCTCCGGCCTCGCCAATGGATCAAGAACGGATTCGTCTTCGCCGCCCCGCTTTTCGCTTTCACTCTCGAGGTCGAAACCCTGGCGGTCGTGGGGGCTGCGTTCTTGGTGTTTTGCGCCATTTCCAGTGCAACCTATCTGGTCAACGACCTCTTCGACCTGGAAGAAGATCGGCTCCATCCCGTCAAACGGAAGCGCCCCCTGGCGTCGGGCAGAATCCGCTCTTCCACCGCGTTGGTCGTCGCTTTGGGGCTCGGCGCCGTAGCCACAGTGTCCGCTTTTTGGCTCAGCAGAGGTTTGGCGGGCGTGGTGGTGGCCTATCTCGGTGTACAGATCGCCTACAACCTGATTCTGAAACACCTATTGATTCTCGACATCATGGCGCTGGCGACGGGATTCGTCCTTCGGGCCGTGGCCGGCGGTGTGGTGGCCCGGGTCGAGTTGTCGCCCTGGTTCTTGTTCTGCATCGCACTGCTGGCGTTCTATCTGGGATTGGAAAAACGCAAGAGCGAGTTGACTCGCGTCGACAGAACGGGCGTCAACACCCGGCCCATCCTGAGTTCCTATTCGCGCGACTACGTCAGCCAGATCGAAACGGCCGTCTTGGCCTGCATCCTGATGGCTTACGCCTTATGGACCATTCAGGGGGCCCCTACGGCATGGATGATGCTGACGGCGCCCTTCGTCCTCTACGGCATTCTGCGTTATCAGTATCTTTCCGTCCGCGAGATCGTGGAACGGCCCGAAGAAGCGCTCTTTCGAGATCGGCCCCTGCTCACCAATGTCGTACTTTGGGTCCTCGCCTGTTTCGCGATCCTGGCCCTGCGTCACTTGGGGCGTCTGGGCTAGTGACACCCGTCCGCCCGAGCCTTGGCGGAGGAAAGCATCAAGCCCGCAGACCAATAACCCAGCAACGCCCCGAAACCACCTCCCTTTACACTCCCCACACACAGTCGCTAGAGTGAAGAGCCATGCTCGGAAACGCCTATCGGCTGCCTTTTCGGTTGCTCGGAATCCCCATCCTGCTCGACATCAGTTTCCTCATCATTCTGCCTCTCCTCGCCTGGATGATCGGCAGCGAAGTCTCGGCCTACGTGATGTGGTTCGATCTGCCCATCGACCCGGCGGCACTCGAGCAAGGATGGCTTCCCTACGTGCTGGGTCTGGCCGCCGCGCTGGGACTCTTCGGCAGTGTGATCGTCCACGAATTGGGCCACTCCGTGGTGGGCCGCTACTACGGCGCCAAGGTGAAAAACATCACGCTCTGGATTCTGGGCGGCATGGCGCAGTTCGAGACCATCCCCCGCCAACCGGGGGCGGAAGCGGTGATCGCCATTGCAGGACCCGTGACGAGCTATTTGTTGGGCGCGCTCTGCTGGCTGGGGATGCAGGTCTCGCCGCCATCCTGGGGTTCGGTCCAGTTCGTGCTCGCCTACTTGACCCTGATGAACGTCGTTCTGGCCACCTTCAACCTTCTGCCCGCCCTGCCTCTGGACGGGGGTCGGATCCTCCGCTCTCTCCTGGCCCTGCGCCTCTCCCATTTCAAAGCGACGCAGACGGCGGCCGCAATCAGCAAGCTGCTGGCTTTCCTGCTCGGACTTCTGGGTTTCTTGTCCTTGAACATCTTTTTGATGTTGATCGCCTTCTTCGTCTACATGGGAGTCACGGGCGAGAGTCGACATGCGACTGTCACCGAAATGCTTCAGGGGATTCGGGTTCGCGACCTGATGACCCGGGAGGTGAGGACGGTCCCGCCCGACATGCGGGTGGGTGAGCTGATCGAAAAAATGCTGGCTGAGCGCCACATGGGATACCCGGTGGTCGACGGCTACGGAGAGATCAAGGGTATCGTGACCCTGGCGGACATCCAACGGCGGCAGGGCCAAGGCGGCGATTTTCGCAGCCAGCCGATCAGCGACGTTCTTTCCTCGAGAATGGTGACCATTCGCGAATCTGCGAGTGCGCTGCGCGCCTTCGAAAAAATGAGCCGCAACAACTTCGAGCGACTGATCGCCGTCGATGCCCAAGGGGAAATGACGGGCATCATCAGCAAGACGGACCTGATCCGCGCCATCCAGGTGCGTACCGTGGGTGCCGAAATAACGAACCAGGCGCCCCCTCGAATTCCCCATCCATGAAGCAACGCCGCCGGGGGGTCTTGAAGGGCTTGTACTGTGGCCGAATACGGGAGCATATCGATCAGGCCGGGTTCTCTGACCGAGGAGCGAGACCGAGAGCGAGCGAGGGTTCAGCAGGGGCCTCGCAAAGCGCCCCCGGTGGAGCATTTCCGAGGACTGCAAGCCAAGAACAAAGCCCGCGTATGTCCGCGAACTCGCTCTCGCTCTCGGTCTTTACTCCGTTGCCGTACTTACGAAAACGCCTACTTGGTAAAGGCCTCTTTGTTGACCACGTAAGGCATCTTCGAGGGGTCGCCCCCGTAGTTACCCACCAGCACGTCCAGCAGCCCCTGAGCGCAGCGGCCCGCCATTCCGATCTCGGGATCGGCCGAAAGCCGCGTCGCGGATCCCGAGCTGGCGAAATGATTGAAGAGCCTCAGGCGCTGTTCCAGTCGGGGGCTCCTCAGCGGAGAATCCATGGGAAGCGGCTCGACCTGGAAGACGTCCAGCGCCGCGCCGGCGATCTCTTCGGCGAGGAGGGCCTCGTAGAGCGCCTGCTCGTCGACAACCGGCCCTCGCGAGGTGTTGATCAAATAGGCCGACTTCTTCATACGCTGAAACGCCTGGCGATTCATCAGGCCCCGGGTTTCAGGAGTCAAGGGGACGTGAAGACTCACGAAATCGGCCGACTCCAAAGCCTCTTCAAACGAGACCTGACGAACGGTGCGGCGGCGCTT
>JBFGHF010000419.1:0-4480 GCA_041578355.1 Acidobacteriota bacterium | reverse complement strand
GGATGGAGGGCCCGCCCCCGGCCGCGGCCGTACTCTGGGCGTAGAGCTGGTCGGCCCGGTTGCATTTCTCCTGCATGTCGCGAACGAGGGTGTAGGCCCGCTCCAGGGGAAAAGTGTCCTCCCAGCCCTTCAACTGCTGAAAGTCGTTGGTCAATTCCTCGAGAATCGCGTCGACATCCTGGAAAGGTGGGGCGGCCCAAGCCAGCTGGAGAATTCCACAGAAGACCAGTGCCGCCGCCCACTTTTTGAAAACCTTCCCTACCAGTCGTTCTCGTCGCATTCTTGCAGTCCTGTCTGTTGAATAAAGCGGCTCACGGCCCGGCCGTAAGCTTCCAGCTCCGTTGGCCCTATTCGGCCTCCGGATTGCGCTAGATGCTCGAGGGCCTTTCGCCTGTGACCAAGCGCATAGTACGACTTCGCCAGTTGGGCATGGAGCTCTTCCTGTTGCCCGTTTGACAGCGGGGCTGGATCCGCCAGGAGTTTGGCGGCAAGACAAATGAATTCCTGGAATCGAACCTGCTCCAGGAGCCGGTCGCCCAGGAGTCTGAAGCGGTCGAAGAGGGTCTGTTGGATGCGGGCCGGAACCGGGGAGGATTCCTCACCAGCCGCCGCTCGAAGTCCCTGCGCCAAGGCCAATATGGAGGAGCTGATGAGCCACTCCCGGTCGGTCTCGGGAAAGGGGCGACCCAGAGTGGCGCGGTAGAGTTCGAAAACATGGTCGCTGACCTGCAGGAAGGGGATCCACGCCCGCTCTGGGTCGCGAGTCAGGGACAGCCCCTTGTCAAGGTGAGCTTGGACGCGGTCGTAGTCTCTTCGGGTTTGCTCGATTCGCGACTGAGCGCTGCCCCCGCGGGTGAGAAGGCCGCTCAAGTCTACCGCCAGGTAAAAGTAGGCCGGTCCCGCCAATCTTCCCGAGTCGGTTTCGAGCAGGCCAGAGGAAACTGCCTCTACCCTTTCCGAGAAGGCAGCGTCGTCGGACATCTCGGAGGCCCTTTTCAGCATGGGCTCGACCCAATGACCCAGCTGGCCTCCCAAATCGGGGTACTTGGCGGCGATGAGCAGGGTGGATTCCACAACATCCTCGAAGAAAGAGAGATGCTGCCGCGTGGTGGCTCCCAAGGCACCATAGAAGGTGCGCAGCTGCGTGGCCTCCGGGTCGGTCCGCAGTTGGGCGCGTGCCTCCACGAGAGACGTCAGGTTGGCGTACCTCTTCTCAAGGAATTCGAGGCTTTCCAACGGCTCCTGCGTCGCCAGGTCGCCGAGCGCGGCGTAGCGGAGAAAGACGGCTTCCCGCGTCCAGCGGCCCGTTTCGTCCAGGCTCTCCTCCTCGGCGAGCTGATAGGCTAGTCCAAGCAACTCGAAAATGCAGCGCCGAGACCGAACCGCCTCCCTGCAGGGCGCCAATTCCGGGTCTTCCAAATCCCGGTTCAGCGCGTCGCAGATTCCGTAGGCGAGGCAAGGCCAGTCCGCTCGACAACCGACCGGTAGAGCCTTCTGCCTCTGCTGAGCCGCCTGGTAAAGCCTTTGATAATACTGGTCGTTGGAAACAGCCCCGAACTCCTTTTTCCGTCTGGCGAAGCCGATGAAATCGAGCCTCCACGGGGGAGCAATGGCTTGTTCGACTTGGTCCCAGCGCACTTTCTCCTCGCCGGGGAGAGAGGCCGTCAGGTACTCGGCGTGCGCCGCCGCCACTGCCAAACTGCAACGCGAATAGGTCTCTGCGCTGACATTCTTGGCGCCCGACCCGAGGAGCAAGGGGAGAAAGGCGAGGAGGAGAGGTCCCAATCGATCTTTTCCCGACGAGGGCGCAAGGCTCCAAGACATTGACCGGCTCGCTTACTCGTTACCCGCGGTCAGTTGCGCGATGCGCTGGCAGGCCAAGCTCCAGAAACATCGGCTGTCTTCGGCCAGTCCCGGATACTCCAGAGGATTCATGAGCGATTTGGCCACGTAGGTCGAAATCGCCCCCGCCACTCTACAGGTTGGAATTTGGCTGAGGCGCAAGCGCCTGTCCCAGTTGATCCGCACGAGGTTGTTCATGATTTCGCCAGCCAGCAGGCTCAATTCGACCGGTAAGGCTTGGCAATCCGTGTCGACAATCTCGGTGCACGCACGTAGGATCTGCCCTGCTTCCGCGACTGACTGAGCAGCAACCCCCGACCCGCCCTGCGTCCCGTCTCCATCTTCGTTCAGACCGTCAGCGAAACGAGCCTCATCAAAGATCTCCACCGGGACAGCGCTGACACCATGAAAGAAGGTGCAATCCTCCCCTCTTCTCCGCGCCGCTTGACTGGCTCGCTGCGACTCCGGGAGAGCGCTCATGCGTGGTACCGGGACCAAAACAAACTTCGAAAGCACCGTTTCCGGCAATGGCTCGGTATTGTGTTGCATCCTCGCGGAAACCCGCTCCTGCGAGTGCCGGAGGGTCTGAGGGACCTCGGGGTAGTACTGGTCGGGCGTCTGAGTTTCCGCAGTCACGTCCCCCGCATCTTCCTCGGGAGAGGTTTGAGGATCCAGTTCCAATTGGACGAGCACATCGCCGGTGATTTTGCTCAGCGAACTGTGCGGTGAACTCGTGTCAAACAGCTCAGTCGTGTATCGGAAAAAGTGAACCTTGGAGTCGGATCCCAAGTCGTTTTGATTGGCGAGATCGTCACCTTCATAAAGTTCGACCAAGATCGGGCGTACAAGTTGTTGCAGGGCCTTGGCCTCGAACCAATCCGCTACCAAGGAGAAATCCACTCGAACCGGCTGGCGCGGGTCTTCGTCCTCCTGTGTGGCAGCTGTGGGTTGCGGCGCGGTTTGCCCCGCCCAGAGCAGCGGGCACAACACCAGTGCCAAAATGCCTGGCCATAGCCACCCCCCCATTGTGAGTTTGGTTCTACCCATTCCTACAATCCCTCCGATTCCCGGATGCGAAGCGTAATCGTTGCCGTACTGCAACCGTCCGAGGTGCGCACGGCGATTCTATCGTCTTGAGCAATCCGATCCTCGTCGAGGATGCGCAAGCGGAAATTGCCGGTGGCGGGATCGGTCTGAACATCGTAATCGTCGGTTCCGCCTTCGATCGCCAAGCTCGCCAACTCCAGGGAGCCTCGGGCATTGTCGGGGTCGACAATGAACCGGGAAAGGTTGAAGTAGTAGTAACGATCGCTGCCCGAGGCCTGGGCCTCGCTTCGGCTCACGCGATACCGGTCGCGGGGATCGTAGATAGCTACCGCGTTTCCCGAGCTACCCCGGTAGATCGGTCGGGGCGGGCGATTGCGGCGCGCCACGAAGGTGGCTTGAAAGGGGAGCTTGTCGTTGTAAGTGAAGAGCAGATCGTCCGCCTTGACCCGCACCGGGACCCGGTTCCACTCGTCCAGACTGAGGTCCGCCTCGAAAGCGACATAGAGATTTCGTTGGGTCTGTCTGGCGAACTCCAACTCCTGGTTGAGCCGCGCCCGATGGGGAGTCGGAAGGCCGCTCAAATCGATCACGAAGGACTTGCCGGCACCTTCGAGAGCAACGCTGCCTAGCAAGTCGGTGCCCTCGATCTGCTCGACCAGAATCGTGGCGTAACTGCCGCTCATCTCGTAGTAATTGTTCTCTTGACGGCGACCTTCATAGGGCAGCAGCAGGGCCCGAAAGCGCATCCGCCTATTGTCCGCTTCGATGTTGACTTGAGACACGCCGAGCGCGTCGGCCTGTCCTCGACGGGTGAGCTTTGCCTTCGTCAACCACTTCCCCTTCAATTGGTACGGATAATCCACCGACTGGCACTGGACAAGCGGCAGATCCCCCACTTCGAGCAAGACTTCTTCGGGTTTGACGAATCGCACCTGAATCAAGTTGGCGGGCCGTTTCGCGTCGGCCGCAGTGGCGGCCCGAAGGTTGCCCTGGGGCCAACCGAAAAGAAGTTCCCCCTGCTCCCCGTAGAAACTGACACGAAATCGGATGTCGTATCGACCGGCCGCGGGGTCGGGGTCGTTGAGAAGGTCCAAGAGGCTGAACCGTCGAACCTGAAGGGCATGGTCGGATTCCCTCTCAGGCCATATGAATCGCTTGATCCGGCTCGATGCGGCCACATCCAAGAGGTTGTCGGGTGCCCCCTCGCGTTTGATTTCGAAGATTTCGATTTCACCGTGCTCATAGCGTTCGACGATGGTGAGAGGAAGGAAGAACACCCGGAAAACAGGGTCGCTGGGAGTCAATTCCTGGATTCGGCCGTTTTGCGAAGCGTCGGCTCTCGGCAACTCGTCTATCGGCTGATCGATCCGTTCCTGGGCGGCGAAGACGTAAAAGAGGTCGCCGAACATGTCCATGTTGAGTTGGATTTGCAGGGTGTCTTGATACACAAAGACGAGACCGATCAGGATTTTCACCATATTCAGCCAGAGGTTCGCCAGATCGAATCCTGACTTGTTCATAGCTGGTCCTCGTTTTGTTTCGACTCCAGGATGGCGCGCCAAACCAGAAGAAAAGCGTATATGAATATGCT
>JBFGHF010000418.1:0-4483 GCA_041578355.1 Acidobacteriota bacterium | reverse complement strand
CCCGGGAGCTTGTAGAACTCCATGTCGGCGTTGAGCATGCGCCCACTGACCGGATCGATGACCTTCTCCTCCAGCAAGGCGTAGCTGATGCCCATGATGAGGGCTCCGTAGACTTGGCTTTCGGCCGTTTTCAGATCGATGATCAGGCCGCAGTCCTGAACCGCGACCATTTGTTCCATCTTGACGACTCCGGTCTCCACGTCGACGCTGACCTCGGCCATTTGAATACCCCCGACCCCGCTGTCGGTGAGGTTGCCGGGACCGGGGTTGTTGCCGCTTACCGTCACGGGCGTGACCCCGATCATGGCGGCGGCTTCCTTCCAGGAGACCGAGCCGCCCGGGTGAAAGACTTTTCCTTCACGGGCCTCCAATTGGTCGGGCTCGGTTTCCAGCTGGGGCGCGATTTTGGCGAAGACGGCTTCCAGCGCGTCCTGGGCGGCTCGTCTCGTGGAACCGCTGACGCCGCCCACCGTGGTGCTTCCGCCCGAGGGACCAGACTGCGGAAAGCGGCTGTCGCCCATGCTGACTTTGACCGCGTCGAGAGGCAGCCCGAAGGTCTCGGCGAGGACGATGGCGATCACGGTCCGCGTTCCCGTACCCAGGTCTTGGGTGCCCAGCTTGGCCTCGACTTGGCCGTCTGGATAGACGACCACTTCGCAGGTGCTGCGATGCCCTCGGCCACCCCAGGTGTGCAGTGACAGACCGAGACCGCGCTTCCAGGGTCCCGAACCGTTCTGCCCCCGAGGCTTCCACTTCGCCTTCCAGTCGATCATCTCCGCCCCGATCTTGAGTTCTTGGCTGTAGACATCGGCCAGGCGGCCGGTGAGGGCGATGTTCTTCTGAAAGAAATCGAGCGGGTCCATGCCGATCTTGGCGGCCGCATCCTCCAACGCCGACATCGTGATGAAGCAGCCTTGAGGATGGTTGGGCGCCCGCCAGGCTCGAGAGCCGGCCACGTTGGTGGGCACCGAGCTGTGCTGCTGTCTGCGGTCGGGAATGGAGAAGACATAAGGCAGGGGCGGGCTGCCGGATCCCCCCAAGCCTCCCGATCCCCAAGACTCGGACTGCCAGGCCTGGAGCGTGCCGTCTTTCGAACAGCCGACCTTGACATTGGCGTAGGCCGAGGGACGGTCGCCGGCCACTTCCAGTTCGGCGTCGCGCTCCAGCATGACCTTGACCGGTCGCCCCGCTTCTTTGGCCAGACGGGCGCAGATGATGCCCCAGCGGTCGACACTGAACTTGCTGCCGAAACCACCTCCCATGTAGGGAGTGATGACGCGAACCGAGGAAGCCGGAATCTCCAACCCTTCCCCGAACTGGGTGGGCAGAATGGAGACGCCCTGGGTGGAGCACCAAGCCGTCAGTTCGTCGCCGTTCCACTCGCAGACCTGTCCATGGGATTCCAAACAGCAATGGGCGATCGAAGGCAAGCCATAGTAGCCTTCCACTGTCACTTCGGAGGCGGACATGACGGTTTCGGAATCACCCTCCTCCTGGGCCTGGGCGGGCTTGACTTCAGGCGCTTGGTCCTTCTTCTCCTCGCTCACGAAATGGGGCAGGACCTCGTACTCGATGTCGATGGCCGCCAGAGCGTCGTTCGCAGCCTCTTCGGTGTCGGCCGCGACGAAAACGACCTCGTCGAGCGCCCATTGGATCTCGGCGCCCACGTCGTGGACCTTTTCGATGGCACGCACCCCCGGAATGCCGCGGGCGGGTTCTACGTCCAATTTGGTGATCTTGGCGTGGGCATGAGGCGAGCGCAGGATCTTGCCGTGCAGCATTCGCGGACGATTGACGTCGTAGCTGTAGACAGCCCGGCCGGTCGTCTTCACAGCGCCATCGAGACGGGAAATCCGTTTGCCGATGAGATTTCTTTTGGAGGCGTCGGGCCATGAGTAATCAGCCATTCGTCATTCCTCCTTCCGTCAGCGCAGCGATGGCGTCGCGCATACCCGCGTAAGTTCCGCAACGGCACAGGTTGCCTCCCAGGCCGGCTGAAAGCTCTTCGGCGGTGGGCTTCGGATGCTTGTCGAGAAGCGCCTTGCAGGCCAGCACGAACCCCGGCGTGCAGAAGCCGCATTGCGAGGCGTCGTGTTCGATGAAAGCGGTCTGGATGGGATGCAGATTCTCGGGATCGCCCAAAGACTCGACAGTCTGAATCTCCTGTCCCTGGGCTTCGATGGCCAGCACCGAGCAGGCGTAGGCGAGCTTGCCGTCCAGAAGCACGGTGCAAGCGCCGCAAGTCCCTCGATCACAGACGCGTTTGGCGCCCGTCAAATCGAGGTGATTCCGCATCGCGTCGAGCAGGGTCACGCGCGGTTCCAGCGTGACAGTCCGCCTTTCCCCGTTGATGCGCAATTGGATTGCCACCGGCCCGGGCCCCATGACTCCGGGATCGCCCGACTGCGGGGCCGGCGCCGCCTTGGCGGCAACCGAAGTCAGGGCCGCGCCCGCGGCACCCGTTTTGAGAAAGTCACGGCGCGAGAAACCCTCTTTGGCGCCGTCTTGTTTCCGTTTCGGCATAGATCCTCCTTGCGACATCGTATGAACCTGCGGTCCGCCACGCAGGCGAAGCTCGCCACAGGCCGAACTGCACGTTCCCCCACTATACCCCGACCATCCGTTAGGGGCAATTGCCAAATCTTCGGTGCCGTCAACGGAACCCGAACTCGATTCCTCGTTCGAGAATAGTGAACCGAGGATCCGGCGATGTCCTGTGTGATTCCAGAGTGGTTCGACAGCGGAGATTGCGTCAAACCGAGCCGAAGCGGGCACCAAAGGCAGCTTGGGCGAGCGCCGCCGCTGCCCGGCTCGATGGTCCCGCGACTACTTGGAGTGCGAGTTCTTGCGGATCTGGTGACGTCTCTTACGGCGAAGCTTTCCCCGGCGCTTCCGTTTCTTCTTCAATACACTACCCAAGAAACCACCTCCTTTCTGAAAAGATCTTCAGAAACAAGATCTTAGCAGAAACCGAGCCTCCCTGCAGCAGCACCGCAGCGACAACCGGCGGCGTTGTCTCGACACCCTCTCGGGCAGCGGGTCAACAGCTTTAGAATTGAGCGAAATCCGCGAACTTCCGGTCTGCGAGACTCCGAGACCGAAAGCGGGTTCGGCGCCGCTCGGCCCTGTGTAAATCCCTTCGAACGATCCAGTTGCCGTCCCTCCCAGGGTGCGAACCGAGGCTGACAAGCGCTGAATTTTAAAGCTGTGACACCTCCCCGGGCAGACGGTCGGCATTAGATTTCAAAGCAGTGACAACCTGCCGCGCGGAGAGGCCTGCGGCTGTAGTTCGCTCGTGGAAGACTGTAGACTGTAGGCTCCGAACGTCCATCGAACCAGCCTCCCGGCGCGATCGACATCGTCCCGGACGAGGCTGGCATTTCCCCGAAAGGAGAAAAATCCGTGTCCAACGACTATATCGATCTGAAGAAGGTCGATTTGCGCGACCTGAGCCGCCAGAAGATCTTCATCGGTCTCGCGGTTCTGCTGGTGCTGCTACTGCTGCTCGGTCCTCTTTCGATCTGGTATCAGGTCGACGCCAACAGCGAGGGAGTGGTGCTGCGGCTGGGCAAGTACAACCGAACGACCGCACCCGGACTGCACTTTCGGATTCCGCTTCTCGAATCCTACGACGTGGTCCCATCCCAGCGCCAACTCAAGGAGGAATTCGGATTCCGCACCGTGCGGGCCGGAATTCGCACCGAGTACTCGACCGGCCAGTATCTGGAGGAGTCGCTGATGCTCACCGGCGACCTCAACGTGGCCATCGTGGAATGGAGCGTCCAGTACCGCATCAAGGACCCGTTCAAGTTCCTCTTCCGAGTGCGGAGCGTGCGCGAGACGTTCCGTGACATGTCTCAGGCCGTGATGCGTGAGATCGTGGGGGACAGGACGGTCAACGAGGTCATCACCGTGGGGCGGACCGAGTTGGCCATCACCGTGCAAGAAAAGCTCCAAGAGCTGTGCGACCAGTACGAGACCGGTATCCGGGTCGACCAGGTCATCCTTCAGGACATCACCCCGCCCGACGCCGTGAAGCCTTCCTTCAACGAGGTCAACCAAGCCCAGCAGGAACGCGAGCAGTTGATCAACGAAGCGCGCGCCGAATACAACCTCGAAGTCCCGCGGGCGCGCGGAGAGGCCGACCAGATGATCCGCCAGGCCGAGGGATACTCCATCGACCGCGTCAACCGCTCGCAGGGCGAAGCGTCGCGCTTCCGAGCAGTCTACGCCGAGTACCGCCGGGCGCCTCAAGTCACGCGACGCCGAATCTACATCGAAACCATCAGCAAACTGCTTCCCTCGCTGGGCCGCAAGCTCATCATCAGCAAGGACGCCGGCAACTTGGTTCCACTGCTTCAATTCGGAAAGGAAGGGTCGGGCCAATGACTAAGATCGGCTCTCTCATCAGCATTCTCGTCATCGTCGCCCTCGTGGTTCTTCTGCAAGGGCTTTTCGTTGTGGACGAGACCCAACAGGTACT
>JBFGHF010000417.1:0-4495 GCA_041578355.1 Acidobacteriota bacterium | reverse complement strand
AGTAGCGCGGCGGCGGGAGTTGATGCGATAGGTGCTTGAGCCGCCATCTGAGATCCTGGTCGAAACGGGTCATTTCGCGAATCGCCGAGTATCCTCTACTGGCCGCACTCGCTGTGATCCCGAGCCACTCGGCAACATCTCTGTTCTTGAACCAGCAATGGTCGCGTAGCGTATAGCTGGTGATCCACCTCCGCCGACTTCTCGACCAGTCACGGAACAGAATGTCGACCGCTTTGCGGACCGTGCCGACTGGGGGGCGCCGACCCCAGAGCCGCAGCTCCTTCAAGCCGAGGACCTCCTCTTCGCTCCCCTGCTCCGTGGCGAGTACGAATTTACGAATCCGACGTACGAAGTCATCACTGCCGTATACAGTCCCGGCAACAGCTTCATCGAATGGATCGACCGGCGTTCGATCGGACTCGACGAACTCCTGATAGGCCTTGCGGTTGTCGAAGAATTGAAAGGTTCTATCCTGGCTCACCCAGTCGAAACGAGGTTCTTGTCCAAGATACGAAGGATAGCTCGACCAGCGATACGAGGAAAGATTCTCAACTAGGTCGTTCGGATTTCTGTGGATGTATCGGGAGCAGTTGCGGAAATATCGGCCGCCGTCGATTAACAGGGCCTTGTATCGGCCTTGAAAAAGATGGCCCTCGCGCCCCCGACGAACGTTGAAGTGTGTGGCATAGCGGCTCAGGATGTCCTGCATCCACCTGCTGAGCTCAGCCCTGGGTGTCTGGCTCAGTAAATGTAAATGATTGATCATCAAGCAGAAGGCGTGTATGACTAATCGTCCCCTGTCAACTGCTTCTTCCATTAGCTGGAGCAACAGCCTGCGATCCCTGTCGTCGCGCACAATCGGCATTCGGGCGACGCCTCGCGTCACCACATGATAGGTCGCCCCCGGATATTCAATTCGTAATGGTCTTGACATTTCATCCTCCCGGAAAACGAATGCACGGTTCGTTTGAACATCTCACCCTACAATTACGCGCGACTTTGAAAATGTGCGAAAAAAAATTACGGACAGTAGTTCCGGGGACCCAAGCAAGATGGCGGACCTAGTGAAAAAGGCCGTTTCTCAATTTTCAAGCTGTGACCCCGTGCCTCAAAGGCTGTGAACAAGGGGGTGGGGGAGGGTTTTTTCAATTTTCAAGCTGTGACCCCCTCCGAGGTGCCGGAGACTCGGACTCCGGCCGGATCTGGCGCCGCGTGGCCGAAATTCGTAAGCCGTAGGCCTGCCTCGCTCAATCAGGCGTCGCCGGCTGCGGGCTCGGAGATGGTGACGCCGTCCCGGGTATCATCCCAGTACGCACCCGGGTCGGTAGGTCCCGAAGTACCAGAGGTGACCCTCGAGATCCTTGGCCATGTAGCCGCGCGAACCGTATTCCTCGTTCTGCAACTCGTGAACGATGCCGGCGCCCGCAGCCTTGGCCCGTGTGTAATGTTCGTCGGGGTCGTCAATCCGAGCCGAAAGGGCCTGGTTGACGCCTGAGAGGCTGCGCGGGCTGAGTCGCCCTTGGTCCGGCTTTGTGGAACTCACCATGATGACGCCTGTCCCCAGGCTCAACTCGGAGTGCACGACCGTGTTGTCGGGTCCCAGCACGACGAGCCTCTTGCGAAAGCCGAATGCCTTGCAGAGCCACTCGATCGCCGTTCTGGCGTCGTCGTAGGAAAGCGACGGAAAAAGGCTGGCGGTCCCCTGGTCTGAATCTGGCATGATCACTCCTCGTCCGGAGCATAGCCCGGAAGGGTCTCAACCTCCAGTGCTCACGAGACCCGATTCCGATGCCGAGACCCGACCAGGCGTTCGAAACCTACTCGTACCGCAACGCCTGCATCGGATCGACTTTGGCGGCTCGGCGCGCCGGCAGGTAGCCAGCCCCGAAGGCCACGGCGAACAGGGCCAGGGCCGCGGCGGCGAAAACCAGGGGGTCGTGGCCGTCCAAGCCGAAGAGAAGTGACTGAGCGCCCCGGCCCAGGGCCAGGGCGGCGGCAATACCCAGGACTCCGCCAAGCAAGGTGATGCGGCCCACCTGGGCCAGGACCAGGCGGAGGATGCGGCTGCCCCGGGCCCCGAGAGCCATCCGCAGGCCGAACTCGCGCGTTCGCTGGGCCACGGTGTAAGCCAGGACGCCGTAGAGACCGATCGCGGCCAGCAGTGTCGCCAGGACGGCGAAGGCGCTGGCCAGGATGCTGATGGCTCGGTCCAACTCGATGTTCTCGTCCACCTGCTGCTGGAGCGTTTTGAGATCGTCGACCGGAAGGTTGGGGTCGATTTTGCGCATCATGCCCGGAATCGCGCGCTGTATTTCCTCCGCCTCGATTCCGGTGCGCGCGTAAAAGAAAAGGAATCCCAAATCTTCGTCCTGGCGGTGAGGACGAAAGAAGAGGGGCGGCACCACTTGCTTCACTTCGCTGTACTTGGCGTCCTTGACGACTCCAACGATCTCCAGGTTGAGTTCGTTTGTGGATCCCCTTGCCATGCGCTTGCCAACCGCCTGTCGAGGATCGAGTCCGAACTTGCGGGCGAAGGCCTCGTTGATGATGACGACTCCGGGAGCGTCGGCATCGTCGGACCGGTCGAATTCGCGGCCTCCCAAAAGGGGAGTCCCGACGGTGGAGAAGTAGGCGGGACCGACAGCATTGAAGCGGGAAGAGTTGTCGATATCCGGGCCGCGCTCGAATCCCTCCACCGAGACGCTGGTGCCCCAGTTGCTTCCCCCGAGCAAGGGAACCATCGCGGCCGAAACCGAGGTCACGCCGGGGAGCGCTTCCAGCTCTTGGTAGATGCGCTCGAACAAAGCCTGAATGCGCTGCGACTCGTAGCCGTTGAGTTGGGGCGAGATGCTGAAAGTCACGATATTGTCGGCTCGCAAGCCGAGGTCGATCCGACTGATGTTGTCGAGGCTTTTGATGAAGAGCCCCGCCGCCACCAGAAGCGACATCGAGAGGGCGATCTGGGCGGTCACGAGCAGGGTGCGGAATCGGGCAGCGGACCGGGCGCCCGACGGCTGGCCTGCGCTGGCTCTCAACGCGGTAACCAGATCGCGGCGGGTATTGTGCAAAGCCGGGTAGAGCCCGAAAAGAAAGCCGGTGCCGATCGAAAGAACCGCGGCAAAGACCAGCATCGCGGGGCTCAACTCGAAACTCAGGAGATCCGTGGCATCCGGCGGAAGAATGCTCTGAATCAGCCGCAGCGTCCAGGCGGCCACCAGCAGGCTGGCCACGCCCCCCAAGACAGAGAGGAGAAGAGATTCCGTAAGAAGCGGTTTGAGCAAATGAAGACGGCTGGCTCCCAGCGACCCTCGGATGGCCATCTCGGTACCCCGCAACGCCCCGCGGGCGAGCAGAAGATTGGCGATGTTGGCACAGGCGATCAGGAGAACGAAGCCGGTGATGGCAAGCAGGAGGGTCAAGGGCGTCCCCGCTTCGCGGTGGACGTCGCTCTGACCTTGGCGGCCATCCGCAAGGGTGATCTCCTTGGCCCGAAACTGTTCCATGGTCGGCTCGCTCATCCCCTCCTGGAGCGGCGCTTCCACCTCGTTGATGATGTTTCGGTAGAGCGAGTTGAACTCGGCGGCGGCCTGCCCCGAAGTGATGCCGGGCTTCAGGCGCGCGAAGACGTAGACCCAGTAGTTGCGGCGGTCGTCGAAGGCTTCGAAGCCCGACGACATCCAACCCCGCATGCTGATGGGGACGAAGACGTGGGGCCGACTTCCCAGTGTGGTCCCCTCGAACCCCCGCTGGGCGACGCCCACGACCGTCATCGGTCTGCCGTTGATGACGATAGCCTGGTTGAGCACCGACGGGTCGCCTCCCAGACGGTTCTGCCAATACCCGTGGCTCAGGACCACGATGTCGTGTCCCCCGATGGTTCGGTCGTCTTCGGGACCGAAGAGGCGACCCAGAGCCGGCCGCACTCCCAACAGCGGAAAGTAGGACCCGGAAACCAGCATCCCCTGGCCGCTCTGGGTCTGACCTCCGAAAGCGAGATTGGCGCCGAAGAGGCGGTGGGCGGCGACCCCCTCGATGCCGTTCCAGGGTCGCTCCAAGTCCCGAAACATGGCGTAGCTGAAGACTTCGTCACAGCCCCCGGCGTCGTTGCACGACTGCGAACCCGGCTTGGGCCCGGGCGACGAGAGGTTGACGAGCTGCTCCGGCTGCCGGACGGGGAGCGAGGAGAGGAGGACTTGATCGAACATCGAGAAGATCGCGGCGTTCGCTCCGATCCCCAGGGCAAGGGAAAGGACCGCGATCGCCGTGACGAACGGAGTCTTGGCCAGTGTGCGGAATGCGAGTTTCAGGGTTGCCATAATTCTCTTTACGAAGGATCCGGCGATGAAGTTCGAAGGAAGGGTTCGTTGGGTCTATGGGTCCATTGGTCTATGGGTCCATTGGTCTATGGGTCCATTGGTCCATTGGTCCATTGGTTCTATTGGTCTATTGGTCCATCGGTCCATGGGTCTGTTGGTAAAGACGGAAGAAGCTCGTT
>JBFGHF010000416.1:0-4495 GCA_041578355.1 Acidobacteriota bacterium | reverse complement strand
GGTCATGGCTTATTTGTGCTACGGAACGTAGTATACATGCTCCGATGCGGGGAGTCCAGTAGCCTCTTCAATGCACGTGAGGCGTGGCGGGCGGTACATACGTCAACTCCGCGAGTTTTCCGGATTCGTCCATCTGCACAAAGAATTCTCGCTCAGCCCGATCGAACGTCACTTTCAGATAGGCCCCTGGCGGGTCCATCCTGGAGAACGCGATGCTGCGAATTTTTCCGAACCGGGCCAGCAGGCGAGAAGCCGCGCGCCAGAGCTCGTTGGGCTGCATTCCTTTGGGATTGTCGACAAAGAGTTGATCGAAACGATCGTAGTCATTATCAGCAAGGGCCAGAACCGCCTTACGAAAAACATTCGTGAACGCCCGTTCTTCAGCGGAACCGGCGCTCACCTTCAGATCCGCAGGGACCCAGGGACCGTCCAACGTTCTTTCCAGCCACAGCGAGAAGACCGCACTCTCGGCCCGACAGTGAGTGTCTGCGGTAACGAAGTCGGCGAACCGGGTTCGGCAGTCGTATTTGGTCCCTAGCAGATCGAGATTCCAAAGCAGGTGATCGGCCTCGAAGCGTGCTTCCGTATCGGTACGAGTGGCGCGGCCAAAGGGCGAGTCGGTCGCCACCAGATCGACGCCCAAGCCGGGTTTGCCGTCCTCACCGACTTTCAGATCGAGCCAGACCTCGACCAGATCGCGCGTGGCGATTTCGATTTCGCCTTTCCATCGACCTGCTCGGGAGGCAGTGCGGATTTGCGGCGACTCCAGCACCGATTCTCGGACCAGCTTGAGACGCATCGGTCCCATCCCCAGATCGGCGTTCTTGGCAAAGTACACATCGCCCAGACGTTCTCCATTTGTGGGGGATAGCCAGATCGTGCCTCTGGCCGATACCGGGTTGGGTCCCTCTGCCTCTTCGATCCGGACATCCACTCGATGCGCGTCGGTGCCGTAGTAGTTCTCGCGCCCGTGGTAGGTGTAGATAAACTCCGCTCTGCGAGCCCCGGTCTCCTCGTTGTCGTCAGAGCGGTAGACCCAGGTCTCTCCGTAAGCAACACCTTTGCGCAGAAGCACAACCGACTGGAAACTCTCGAGACGCCCGCCCCTTGTGCTCCCTCCTTCAGAGAGGAGAAACCTCCCGTCTTTTGTGAAGTGCACGTTGCGATCGGGCACGCCCACACTGATTCGGTCGCTGGGACGGCCATTGACGGTGACCTCAGGTTTGCCATTCACCCTCTCGAGGACCACCTTGTCCTCGGTGACCTCCACGACTGTCTCGGCCGAAGGGTAGGTGACCTCGATCATCCCCATCGACGACAGGTGACTCATCTTGACCCTGTACTTGGCAACCTGCCCCGATTCCGGACTCCATTGCAGAGTGGCGTATTCCTGTCCGTAGACCGTGGCTGAAATCAACCCACAGCCAATCAACAGGCTGAGAAGGACTCTTGGATTGTTTGTCATTTTTTTCCTCCCACTCGCGCCGATGCAGCCGACTGAAGCTGCGTTGGCCAACAAAGGTCTCGGAACCGGATTCATAACTTTACTACGAATATTAGTAGAAATGGTTCCGTGGAAAAGTGGAGCGAAAGGTTGTGCGCATCCAAGTCGACTCTCGACGGATTCGTAGATCGAGTTCTTACATGGCGCTCGGGTATCGGACGGGCGGGGCGTCGGGTTGAACTCTGTTGCGGCAGTCGAGCATTTTTTCGCGCAGCCGGCTGAAGAAGGCGGGGCGTGTCACCAGCTGGTTGTCGAAGATTCGGAGCAGTTGGTCCGAGGACTCGAGGCTTTTCGCCAGATGCGCCAGCAGTTCGCCGTAGTAGAGGTGCAAGGGAGCCTCGGCGTAGCTGGAGACGGGCTGCTCGACCAGCGTGGAACGCTGGACCTGGCCCACCACGCCGCCCTCCAGCGAGAGCTCGATGAAGGGGAGAGTCTCGCAGGCCAGGAAGTAGATTTCGCGCTCGTCGGGAAGCCGCTGCAGGCTTTCGACGGCCAGCCGGGCGGCCGAACGGTCGTAGAGGCGGTAGCCGCTCTGCAGATCGAGCGGATAGCCGTTCCAGAAACGCCGGTCGAGGATCTCTCCTTTGCGCGCCAGGAGGTACGCCACCAAGTCGACGATGACACCATTGGTGAGCAGTTCCCATTCCTCCCGCTCCCAATTCATGGGTCGGGCCAGCGAGGGGCGCGCGCCGAAGACGGCCAGCGGAGCGTCGCCCACGGCGTCCGCAAGAGCTTGGGCGCCGCAGACGAGCCGCGGCAGGTCTTCGATCAGGTGATCCCCGTCGCAATCGCGAGTCGCCACGTAGCGGCGCTCGCTGATTCGCAGCCAACGCTCGATTCCCTGCCGGACGGCGCCCGTCTTTCCTCGATTGCGGTCCAATCGAAGAAGCGGAATCCCGTACAACGGCGAGTCGGGTCCGGCGCCGGCGAGCACCGACTCGGCGCTCGTCTGCCGATCGACCACCGCCAGCGTTTCACTGCTGTCGCAGAACAGTCTTTGGTCGGCGAAAGTCGACTCGAGAATGCTCCGGACTCGGCCGGGCTCCACGCCGGGCTCGAAGTAGACCGGCACCACCATCCCGGTGAGCCGGCGAGTTTGCTCTGCAGTGAATGACATGACGGAAGACAGGCATCCCTGCCTGTCGTTGTGGCGGCAGGGCCCAGACGAAACACCCGACACGAAACGCCGAACACGGAACCAGGAACGCGGAAGTTGGAAAGCTCGCCGGTCCCCCCAGCCTTCTCCGGCCGCCGGGACTTCGTGGTCAAATTTGCCTGTTCGCGGCGGCGCTACTTCGCCGCCGATTCGACTTTCTTGAGCGGCTTGGCCAAGCCCAAGTCGACTTTCACCCTTTCCTCGATCTGGCTTGCGATGTCGCTGTTCTCAGACAGGAACTGCTTGACGTTCTCGCGCCCCTGTCCCAGCCGTTCCTGACCGTAGGAGGACCAGGAACCGCTCTTGTCCACGACCCGGTGCTCCACGGCGAGATCGAGAAGCTCGCCTTCCCGCGAGATCCCCTTGCCGAACATGATGTCGAATTCAGCTTGCCGAAATGGCGGAGCCAACTTGTTCTTGACGATGCGGGCCTTGGTGCGGTTGCCGACGTTCTGGTCTCCTTCCTTGATGGCGCCGATGCGGCGGATGTCCACCCGGATGGAGGAATAGAACTTGAGCGCCCGGCCACCCGTGGTGGTCTCGGGACTTCCGAACATGACCCCGATCTTCTCCCGGATCTGATTGATGAAGATCAAGCAGGTATGAGACTTGGAGACGATGGCCGTCAATTTGCGCATGGCCTTCGACATCAGGCGGGCGTGCAGTCCCACGAAGGAATCGCCCATCTCGCCGTCCAGTTCCGCTTGCGGCACCAGGGCCGCGACGGAGTCGATGACCAAAATGTCGACGGCGCCGCTGCGGACCAGCATCTCGGCGATCTCCAGCGCCTGTTCTCCCGAGTCGGGCTGCGAGACCAGAAGCTCGTCGATATTGACTCCCAGCTTTTTGGAATAGTCGGCATCCATGGCATGCTCGGCGTCGATGAAAGCCGCCGTCCCGCCCTGTTTCTGGGCCTCTGCGATGGCGTGCAGGGCCAAGGTGGTCTTGCCGCTCGATTCCGGACCGTAGATCTCCACCACCCGGCCTCGCGGATAGCCGCCCACTCCCAAAGACGCGTCCATGGCCAGAGAGCCTGACGATATCACCGGGACGTTCAGCTTGGACTGATCTCCCAGCTTCATGATCGAGCCCTTGCCGAATTGGCGCTCAATCTGACTCAAAGCCATATCGATAGCTCGCTTCTTTTTTTGCTCGTCAGCCATGACTTCTCTTCCTTTCTCGAGAAACGGCGACACGAACCCGTATCGACCAGCCTCTCGATGCCCCACCTTAGCAGGTGGGCACGACATTCCGGGTCTCACCCGTACTCGTAGAAACCGCGGCCCGACTTTCGACCCAGCCTGCCCGAATCCACCATGCGGCGCAGCAACGGGCAAGGCCGGTATTTCGGGTCGCCGAACCCATCGTGGAGAACGTTGAGGATGTCCAGACAAACATCCAATCCGATGAAATCCGCCAGCTGCAGCGGGCCCATGGGGTGGTTCATGCCCAGCTTCATGACCTGATCGACGTCCTCGGGCCGCGCCACCCCCTCCATTACGGCGAACATGGCCTCGTTGAGCATCGGCATCAGCACCCGATTGGAGACGAAACCCGGGTAGTCGAGGACCTCAACGGGGGCCTTCTCCAGACCTTCGGCCAGCGCTTTGGTTGCGGCGAAGGTCTGATCGCTGGTGGCCAGTCCCCGAATCACTTCCACCAGCTTCATCAGCGGCACCGGATTCATGAAATGCATCCCGATGACTTGACTCGCGCGTTGGGTGGAGGCCCCCAGCCGCGTGATCGAGATCGAGGAGGTGTTGGATGCCAGGATCGCCGAAGACGGGCAGACCTGATCGAGCCATTGAAATACTTCTCGTTTGACTTCGAAGTTC
>JBFGHF010000415.1:0-4498 GCA_041578355.1 Acidobacteriota bacterium | reverse complement strand
CCAGGATGAGCTCCTCAATGGGGCGGCCCGAGGATTCCGATTCTTCGGTCAGCTGACGGAAGGAGGACGAATCAACGTTGAGAACTTCGACCTCCAGCGCCGTCTCACCGTCTCGGGGGCGGGGATCGTTGTCCAGCTTCCAGCAGTTCTGGGGCAGGACTCCCGGCGGATCGATAACCCGGCTGCAACCGTAGGGGTCTGTGGTCATGGTTGTCCGATCTCAAGAAGCAAGAATAGGGTTCGGCGCAAGAAGCACCGAACTAGAACGTCGATTCCGCTGAAAAAGTCGCAAGGTGCGTGAACGCTGGCATCCTTGCCGGCATCCGCGCGCCCCGCGCCCGGCGTGGCCGGGCGTTGCCGCTGGAAGGCGGCGTTCCTGTGCTGCGATGATCCCCCAGCCCCCTTTTTTCCAATCGAACACCATCATCACATCTGGTCGTTCGCTCGCTCGGCCATCGGTGCAGGAGTTTGGGCGTGGCCAACCGCCATGTCCAAAGGAGCGAGCGCCGAGGTTTGATGCTTGATATGCGAAGCGCGAACTACTGGATGCCCCCCAACGTTTTGGCGGCTGTTTCCACCGCCCTGACCAGGACCTCGAGCTGTTGGCGTCCGCGGTCCACGTCAGCCTCGACAAGCGCTTCTCTCAGGCCGGGCAGAGTTTCAGCTTCGTAGCTGGGGAGCGGCGCGTAGATCAGGTGTTTGAACCAGGGGCGGCCGGGAATCCCTTCCGGGTCCGTAAAGTCCCGCTCCACCTGCAACAGCCGCCTGTTGATTTCGCGGGCTGCTCCGGGGTCGACCGTCCCTTCGAGGTGCCGGCCGATTCGCTGTTGGGACTGTGCGGCTGTCGCCGTGAATTGTTCGATGATCCGGAGCAGAGGCTGCAGGGACAATTCGCCCGCCTGTGGCTGCAATTCGAGAACGTATTTCTTCAAGTCTTTCCCGTACTCCTCGTAATCGAAGGGGAGTATCTCTGCGTTGGCCAACCGCGTCGCCAGGATCCCCCAGAGCGAGACCATCGTACGGTTGTAGAGAAAGCCGGGGTCGCCGAAGCGGCTCATCCAGTAGTGACTGTCGTATTGCGAATGATAGACCCCGTAAGGACCGTCGAAGAGCATGTCGACCGAAGGGACACCCAGAAAATTGAAGAAGACGGTGTAATCCGACCCGCTGCCCAAGATTCCGATGTCGACGGGCAAATCGCTCCCGGTGCCGACAGCGTAGCCGCGGATGTTGCCCTCGGTGTCCGCACCCGCCCAACGGTCGAACACCGACCTGCCCGAGACGGGATCGTCGATGCTGCGCGTGGCTTCGAGAATGGCCCGACGAAGGCTGGGAACAGCGCTGGCGGCGAAAGTGTTGCCGGAAACCGAGGAATCGACATTCAGGCAAACCACTGCATTGCGCCTCAATTCTTGGGCGTTCTCCTCACCCCACTCGGTTGAGCCGGTCAAGGTGTATTCCTCGGCGTCCCAAGCACCGAGAACGATGGTGCGCTCGGGTCTCCAGCCGTTCTCTAAAAGCTCTCCGAAAACACGTCCCAGTTCGATGAGAGTAGCCGTACCGCTGGATGGATCCACTCCGCCGTACTCCCAGGCGTCGTGGTGATTGCTCAAGATAACAAGCTGCTCGGGTTGGCTGCGCCCCCTGATTCGACCGATCACGTTGTAGATGGGGCGTCTTTCACGGGTGATCTCGAGCTTGAGCCGAACTTCCGCGGGGCCGGGACCAGTATGGTAGGTAAAGGGGAGTCCGCCCTGCCAACCGGTGGGGGCGGCGGGCCCGGCCAGGTTCCCGAGAATCTGCGCGGCGTCGGCGTAGGAGAGGGGCAAGGTCGGGATCTTGGGAAGCACCCGGCTTTCCTCGGCGGGGATCCGCCGGGCGTCCTTCGTGGAGGCCCAGCCCGGGGTCAGCGGGTCGCCTGGAACCAGGAAGTCGTAGACGTTGGCGCCGCGTTGCACTTTGCTGGCCGGGCCCCAGGGACCGTTGGGATAGGCGTCGCCTTGGACGTATCCGTCCTCGGCAGGGTCCGAGTAGACGATCAAGGCCTTCAACCCGCGTTTTTCTGCCTCCATGGACTTGCCGCCCCGGTAGCCGCGAAAGTAGCGCGCCAGACCGATTTTGCCGCGGTAGTCGACACCCAGTTCGTCGAGCTTGTCGTAGTCCTCTGACCGACCGTGGTTCAGATAGACGACTTGGCCCTCGACCTCGCCACTCGCCGCGTAGGCATGCCAAGGGGGCGTCACTCGCGAGTCGAAGCTGTCTTTGTCGACTTCGTACCCCGCCTCGCGGTTGGCCAATCGAATCTGCTCGGGAGTGGTGAGTTCCAACTCGACGGTTTTGGGGTAGGAGAGCAGCACGTCGTACTCGACCATCTCAGTCTCGATGCCGAAGCCGCTCAGCTGTTTGTAAACGTAATCGGCCACGCGCTTGGCGCCGGGCGTGCCGGCGATGTGCGGTTCCTCCGTGAGGAAGCGGTGGTGGCGCTCGGAATTGGCCGCCAGCGGAAGACGCTTGAGCTTCTCTTCGAGGGTCCGCTGTGCTGTAGCGGCGGGGGGCCCGAAGCCGGGGATGGGTGCGTCCGGTTCGAGAGCCGAGGCTGCCAAGACGCTTGTTGCCAGCAGGGTTGAAAGAACAATGGAGCGATGCCGGATCATCATTGCGTAATAGTACAACCACGAGTCCGGCGGTCGCCAACCCCGAAGGGCCACAGATCGCCGAGGGTTTCAGAGACTCAACTCCAGACGGCGCTCGTCGACCTTTGGAGTGCGGCGGCTTGCCGCCGGCCGTTGGCTATGCGGGGGAAGGTCAGGTCGCCGATGCCGAAAGCCATGTCCTTGCCTCTGGGCAGGAAGGAAAGGGCCAGCTCCCTGCCTCTTTCCACGTGTTCGCCTGGAGGAAGGGGTTCGCCGGACTGGGGACTGGCACGAAGATCCAGATTGGCCAGAAAGACGATCACAGGCTCGTGGTCGGCGTCGCCCTGCACCTTGCGCAGTCTGGGAGGTGCGGCCAATCCCGACAGCGAAGAGAAGGAAATCCGGGTGGGTTCGGTATTGGGTATCGAACTGGAGATGATCAGTTCCGAGCGACTTCCGCAAGCCACTCGAAAAAGGGGCTCTTCTTGAATACACTCTTGCAGCAGCGATGTCCGACCGCACCTCGAAACTACGCGTCGCGATGCTGGCCTTCGAGCTGGCCCCCTACTCTTCGGATGGAGAGCTGTCGGAGGTGGTCGCCGGCCTGGGCGAGGCGCTCGCCGATCAAGGAATGGAAATCAAGGTCTTTTCGCCCTTGCATCGCTCCGTGACCCAGCTCTCGGACGTCCGACGGCTCATGCGATTGAGGAGTGTCCCGCTGGGTGACGCGGAGTTTGAGATCGACCTTCATTGTGACCAGTCGCGAGCCGCGAGCGATCGGCTTTTCATCGGCAACGAGGAGCTCTTCGACCGCGAAGCGATCTACTCCTCGGACGCCGCGCTGACGGATCACCCCGACAATTTCGAGCGCTTCTATGTGTTCTCGCTTGCCGTGCTCGAAGCCCTGCGGAAGATGGACTGGAAACCGGACATCCTTCACTGTCACGAAGCTCACACCAGTTTGCTTCCCGCATATCTGAAGCTGCGCTGCATGGGACGGCCCTTTTTCAATCACATCTCGAGCCTCTTGACGATTCACAATCTGCGCGATCAGGGCCAATTCGGTGCCGGGAAGTTCGACTTGACCGGTTTCCCGGGTGAGCTCTTCTATCCTTTGGGACCGTTTGAGTACTACGGCGAGTTGAACAGCCTCAAGGCGGGAATCTGCTACGCCGATCTTGTCAATACGGTCAGCCCCCGATACGCCCGTGAAATCCAGACCGAACAATACGGCTGCGGCCTCGAGGAGGTCCTGCAACAGCGCTCCGACCACCTGAGCGGGATTCTCAACGGCATCGACCCTCGCAATTGGGATCCGGAAAACGACAGGGAGATCGCGGCGCCTTTTTCGGCGCGCGAGCTGACCGGCAAGGGGGGCAATTCGCGCCAAGTGAGACGGCTTAGCGGGCTTCCGGCACGAGAGGTCCCACTGGTGATTCTCATCGTCCGAGAGCCCCGACAGAACGGTCTTGACCTTTTTCTGGACGCCTTCCCCGAGCTGAGCCAGATCGACTGCCAGTGGCTTGTGCTCGATCAGCGTCACGGCGATCCGGGGGGCTGTCTGCCACGATTGCGAGAAGAGCGGCCAAATCGATTCGGGCTCATCCAGAAACCGGATACGGCGACCATGCGCCAGGCCCTCGCGGGCGCCGACATGATTCTGATGCCGAGCCGCCTCGAGCCCTGCGGTCTGAATCAGATGCGGGCGATGCGCTACGGAACCGTCCCCGTGGTCCGTCACTGCGGCGGACTGATCGACACCGTGGCGCCTTTTGGTCCCGAGGAGAGAATGCCCACCGGATTTCGATTCTACCGCTACGAAGTCGAGGAGATGCTTTCGACCGTCCGATCGGCCGTCGAGCTTT
>JBFGHF010000414.1:0-4499 GCA_041578355.1 Acidobacteriota bacterium | reverse complement strand
TGCGGACATCGCATCCCGAAACCGAGATCGACCTGGGGGGCATCGCCAAGGGTTACGCCGCGGACGAGGCGCTCGCCGTGCTGGCCGAAAGCGGCCTCACCCGGGCCCTGGTGGATGCGGGTGGCGACGTCCGCCTGGGCGCTCCGCCGGCGGAGCGCCGAGCCTGGAAGGTCCGGATCGAGGGAGACGGCGCCGCAGGCGAGCTTGCTCTGTCGAACTGCGCCGTGGCCACCTCGGGGGATCTCCACCGCTATCGCGAGATCGGGGGAATCCGCTACTCGCACATCGTGGACCCGCGTTCCGGCCAGGCCCTGAGGGAGAGCCGCCTGGTCACAGTGATTGCTCCCGATGCAATGACGGCGGACGCCCTGGCGACCGCATTGAGTGTGTTGTCGATTCCGGAAGCGAGGGCACTCGTCAAGAAGGTTCCCGGCGTGGCGGCGAAGGTCTCGGCAGCAGGCAAGGCGGTTGCCGTGATTCTCTCGGCAGAGGGCGCCAATCCATTTCCGAATTGACCTTCGGGCCTTGGGGGCCCGGGGATTTGTCTTGGTTCTGACGAACCAAGCTCTGTCAGGGAGCGGCGATCCCGTGATTGGGGGACAGAACGGGCGGCCTCTCAGGCCGTGGTTTTCGACCAGTCGAATTGCAGAGATTGGTGGCGTTGCAAAATGTCCCGCCACCAATTCTCGTTCTTGACGTACCAATCGACGGTGCTTTTGAGTCCCTCGTCGAAGGGCACCCGGGGGCGCCAATTCATTTCGCGCTCCAGCTTGGCGGGGTCGATCAGATAGCGGCGATCATGGTTGGGGCGATCCGCCACATGTTCGATGAAACTCCCTGGATCCCGCCCCAGCAATTCGATGATGCGTCGCACGATTTCCAGATTGGTTTTCTCCTGGCGAGCGCTGATGTCGTAGATGGGTAGCTTCCCCGCGTCCTCGACGGCTTCCTCAACGGTGAAATCGAATCGCGGCGCTTCCAACAATCCCAGCAGCGCCGCGCAATGATCCTCGACGTGCAGCCAGTCGCGCTTTTGCAGCCCGTCGCCGTAGATGGGCACGGGTTTGCCCTGCAGCACGTTGGTGATGGCCACCGGGATCAGCTTCTCCGGAAACTGATAGGGTCCGTAGTTGTTGGCGCAATGGGTCATCACGATGTCCATCTTGGGGTAGGTCTGCATGTAGGCGCGAACGAAGAGGTCGCCCGCCGCCTTGGCGGCGCTGTAGGGAGTCTTGGCGTTGAGCGGGCTTCCCTCGCGGAAGGCCTCGACGCCCGCCGGCATCTCGCCGTAGACCTCGATGGTCGAGACTTGAAGGTGACGTCGGACCGGAACGTTTCGCGATACCTCGAGGAGAATCTGTGTGCCCCAGCCGTTGGTTCGGGCGAAGCTGGTGGGGGCGACGATTGCGCGATCGTTGTGACTTTCGGCGGCGAAGTTGACGACGTAATCGGGTCGGCAGCGCTCATAAAGAGCCAACATCGCGTCGTAATCGCAGATATCGCAGACTTCCAATTCGATCCGGTCGCGGACGGAATCGAGATTGGCTAGATTGCCGGTGGGTGAAAGGTTGTCGACTGCCACAACCTTGCTCTCGGGCCGCCGGCTCAAGACGTGGTGAACAAAATTGCTTCCGATAAAGCCGCAGGCGCCGGTCACGAGTAGGGTAGACATAGTCCGAGAGTCCTGACTGAAACGATTATTGGGGACATCACCCCTGGCCCGAATCATTATATAGGAGAGCGTGCAGAACGGTTCCCGACCGCGATGCCGATTTCGATTCCGAGGGTGGGAACCGGAAGCCCGAGGCCGGGAGTCCGCCCTGTTAAAATAAAAAGTTTGATGTGGTGGACGGGGCGCGAGAGATTCGATGGATAAGCGCAGGGTTCTGGTTGCCGTGCTGGCGGCTGTGTTGATCGGCGCGGTCGCCGCCGGCGGACTGTTTCTTCGCGACTTTCGCGAGAGGCGACTGCCGGTTTCCTCTTTGACCTATGCCGAAATCGAAGCTCGCGTCTCCCGGGGCACCGATCTGACACAGGCGCAGCTGGATGACTACATTTCCAGCATCCGGGGCAAACGGGTTCGTTGGAAAGGCGAAGTCGAGGAGGTCGACTCCGACTACCGCGTTTTTGTGGATCTAGACGGGTTCTTCTACGATGTCGAGTTTCCCCTGGATCGAGAGGCCGCTTTGAGTTTGAAGCGCGGCCAGGAGATCGTCTTCGTCGGGATTATCGATAGGATCGAGAGATACCTGCTGAGTTGTCGGCTGACGTTACGCAATGTTCAGATCGAAGAAAACCAGGGCTGAAGGCGGGGGCGGGGCCGACGCGTCGGCGGGGGGGCGCTACCGGGCGAAGAGATGGGTGGGCGCCTTCTGCCTCCTCGTTTGGGCGATGCTGGCGACATGGTTTCTGATTCCGGCGATGCTGGGCAATCTGGGGCGTTTCCTGGTCTACGAGTCGGATGATTTTTCAACCGTCGACGCCGTGGTTCTGCTCCCCGGCTCGGTTCCCGATCGAGCATTTCAGGCTGCCGAGCTTTTCCGGGGTTCACGCGCCCAGCGGATCTTGCTGATCCAGGACGGTCCCTCGGCCAGCCACAACCTGCTCAAACAAATCGGCATCGAGCAAGCCTTGCATTGGGAAATCAATCGTCAAGTTCTTTTGGCTCGAGGGGTTCCCGAGAATCGGATCGAAATGCTGGACGGGGCGAGTTTCTCGACAGGCGACGACGCCCGGGTGTTGAGGAACTATCTGTCCCAACATCCTCTCGATTCGGTTGCGTTGGTCACTTGCCCTTATCACGCCCGCCGTGCCTACTGGAACTTCAACAGGGAACTGGACGGGGCGGGGTTGAAAATCTACTCGGCACCTTCCCGCTATTGCGAATTCGATCCGATAGGCTGGTGGAAGAACCGCGATCAATTCTTGCTCGTCTACGTTGAGTTGCCGAAGCTGTTGGCTTTTCTGGCAGGGAAATCCTAGAGACGGAGCGGGAGGGAAGCGGATGGCGATCTGGGGCGCCCAGGGGATTCGGGATTCGATCCGCAAGGCTTACCGAAAGCATCTTCGAATGCTGGAGGAGGAAGCTGGGCCGGAGGAGGGTGTGGAGCCTCACCACGTTGCGCTCCACGGGGCTTTGCTGCTCCGGTATGCGGCAGCGTATCGGGCCAAGCCGGGCGCTCTGGTCTGGCTCGAACTGGGTCCGTTTCTGGCTCTCGATCCGGAGCCGGCGTTGGACGCCCTGGCCGAATACGTGGTCTTCAAGGAGCGGCCCCGGCAGGCACGACGAGATCTGCTGAAGGCCCGGATCCGCGAGGGCTTGCGCCTCATGACGGCGGAAGATCAGCAGTTTTTCCTGTCGGCGGCCCGGCGACATCGCTTCGCTTGGAGCAGTTTGGCGGGCCAAGCCTGTGATCCGGAGCACTGAAAGGTTGGCGCGGACGCGAGACCATCGAGCACTCAGGGAAGAAGGGGGAGCTCGAGACGAGACGGGTGGTCGCTCGGACTGCATAAATGCCTGCGGGGGCGGAGAGTGGGCGGCCGGGGCGAGCGGCTTTAAACCTTTTGCTCCTCGTCTCCATCTAATCAGGAGGTCGTTATGAAGAAGTTGTTGTTCATCTCCCTACTGGTGTCTGTGGCCTCGCCGGCCTACGCCTCGACTTGTGCCGAGGTGCTCGCCGATCTTCGACTCCCTCTGAAGTTGAAGATGCGCGGAAAGCCTTCCGCCGCGCGATGGGAGCAGGTGGAGAAGACTTTGACCGCTCTGCGAAAAGGTCTGCAAGGGTATTCCTGTGAATTCCAATTCTCGGATATCTTCATTGCCAAGAAAGAGACCATGCTCTTTCCGCTGATCGGGAACCTGCTCCGAACCGTACCGGAGGGCAGCCTGGTCGGCCTTGAAGTCCTCAACACGGAAGGCGAAACGCTGGGCCATTACGAGAACCGCGTCACTTTTGAGAAGCAGGGTCAGTACACTTATACTCAGTATTATTTCCAGTTCAGGGATCAGTCGGGAGATCTCCAGTCTAGTGGGAACCGACTGTTCATCGATATACCGACGGGGCGGCCTTTGTTCCTCGTGAAATGGGAAGAGATCAAGGATCGCCCGGTGATCTCCACCCGTCACACGCCCTCCGGCGATAGACGAAATTGACGGGAAGAAGTCGATGAAAAAGACGGCCAATCGGCGGGTCTCGGCGGCGATTCAATGCGCAGCGATCCTGTTGTTTTTGTTGACTGGTCAAGGTCTGGCGCAACCCAGCCAGGCCACGACTCTGACCTACCGGCAAGCCTATGATGCCGGTCACCGCGACGGACGGACGGCCGGTGTTGTGGATCGCGATCAAGACCGGCTCTACGACTTCGCCAACAAGAAAGAGTTTCAGCGGGCCGAAGAGGGTTTTGACCCGGCGATTCATGAGCGGGAAGTTTACGTACTGGCTTATCGGCGCGGCTTCGAGGATGGATATGAAGAGGGCTTCGGCCTGACCGGCCCCGAG
>JBFGHF010000413.1:0-4509 GCA_041578355.1 Acidobacteriota bacterium | reverse complement strand
GCGCCCTATTTGAAGGCCGTGCTCGAGCGGCGTCGGGGAAGAAGCGGGCTGATGTTGATTCTCCTGCTCACCCTCGCCTCCGCCGTGATCCTGAGCAGGACCCGCGGCGGCCTTTTCACGCTGGGGGTCGTGTTGGTCCTTGCGGCTGTTTTGGTGTGGTTGCGGTTCCCGCGACGAGCCGCCTGCCTGAAAGCGCTCCTATTACTCGCTGTTTTATTGAGCGGGGTCTGGGCTTCGACGTTCTTCGAAGGTGAGTTCGCATGGCTGCGCTGGAAGACGGCCTACTCCGGGTCCTGGTTTCGGGTGAAGTACGAAGTCCCTGAGTCGCTCCGTTTTCAGACCGGGGAAGTGCGGCAGGTTCCCGTCAGAATCAGCAATGTAGGGCTGGGGCTTTGGCGCTCGCAGGGCAAGAATCCAGTCCGTTTGGCCTATCACTGGCTGGAGGAGGAGACTGGAGAGACAGCGGTTTTCGAGGGTCGGAGAACCGCACTTCCCGGGCCGGTCGGGCCCGGAGAAAAGGTCGAAATGGCGGCATCGGTGTCGGCTCCGGGCTGGCCGGGAAACTACTGTTTGGCCTGGGATCTGGTGAAGGAACATCAATTCTGGTTCAGCGGCGAGGGGAATCCGGCGCCCTGCACCCGAGTGGTCGTCACGGGCGAGCCGCGCTCCGCGGCTGCAACTCGGGCCGAAGTACAGTTCAAGGGGGCCCGCTTCTCTATCCAGCGCCGCGAGCTTTGGGATTTGGCCCTCTCCCTCTGGAAACAACACCCGTGGTTGGGCGTCGGGCCCGACAATTTCCGGCTCTCCTACGGACCGCACGCCGGCTACCGGGTCTGGGACCGCAGCTATCATGCCAACAACCTTTATCTGGAGTTTCTGGCAGGCACTGGAGTGGCTGGGTTTGTCGCCCTGATCGTCTTCTTCGCCGCCATTGCGCGCGCTCTGCTGCGCCGCTGGAAGAAAGCCGCGCCGTCGTCTCTTCCCTTACTGCTGGCGCTGACGGTCGCCGTGTCGGCGATCCTGGCTCACGGTTTGGTGGACTACTTCCTTCAATTCACGCCCACCTACGCGCTGACTTGGGCGGTGCTCGGACTGGCCGCCACCGACGTGTCCCCTCCAGAGCAATGAGAATCGCCTTCGATGCCACCACCCTGCAGGGGCACCAAACGGGGATCGGCTACTACACCGAGCATCTGTTGCATCAACTCCTCGAGGTCGGCGGGGATCACGAGATCTTCCTGCTCTCGAACAGGAGCGTGAAAACTTCCCGTCCTCTTTCCAAGAAACTCGAGCGTCTGGGAATTGGATTTCCGCTGCGCAGCGTCTGGATGCAGTCCGCTGCTCCCTGGAGCCTGTTACGATCCCGGCCCTCCGTGGCCCATTTCACGAATTCGATCATGCCGCTGGTTTGCCCGGCGCCGGCGGTCTTGACGGTCCACGACATGAGCCTTCATCTCTATCCGCAATACCATCCCCTGAGAAGACGGCTGACCCGCCCGCTGGTCACCGCCTCGCTGGGACGGGCGCGAGCGGTGATCACCGTCTCAGAGGCGGCCCGACGCGACATATTGAAACTGGTGGAGATCCCGTCTCAAAGGGTGCACGTCGTCCACGAGGCGCCGGCCCCGCAGTTCCGGGCGCTCAAAAAAGAGGACACGGAAGCGGTGCGGCAAAAGCACGAACTGCCCGGTCGTTTTCTGCTCTTCGTGGGCGCCATCGAGCCGCGCAAGAACCTGGTTCGCCTGATCGATGCGTTCGCCAGGCTGAGGAGGCGGGGCCTGCCTCACGGGCTCGTGCTGGTCGGTCCTCATTTTTGGGGGTTTCGGGAAGTCGCCTCGCACATCTTCAAACTGGGTCTGGAGAAGGAGGTTCTGCTGCCGGGTTACTGGCCCTTCGAGCTGTTACCGGCACTCTACAACCTGGCCGAAGCCTTTCTCTTTCCCTCTCTCTACGAGGGCTTCGGGCTTCCGGTGGTGGAGGCCATGGCCTGCGGATTGCCCGTCCTGACCAGTCGTGATTCGGCGATGGCGGAGGTTGCAGGCGACGCCGCCTTGCTGGTCGACCCTCGAGACATCGAATCGATCGAGCGTGGAATCGAATGCCTGTTGGACGAAGAGGAATCGAAGCGGCGGCGCCGCTTGTCCTTGCTGCGGGCGGCCGAGTTCTCCTGGGCTCGAGCCGCCCGGGAAACGCTTCGGATCTACGAGACGGTGGCCGAGCACTGATCCGCGCCCTGAGAGGCGTCGACTCTGATTGATCTCGGAAAGCGGGCCGAATACGATTACGAGACTTCTCGGCGTATGAGGTCGCTCGCTAGTACTCAACCTCCCCGGCCTTCGCTCCATGACGTTTCAAGACTTCGGCAACTCGCGGGCTGGCGTCGCGCAGCAGCCAGGTTCCCTGGGGGTCGAGATCGGGATGGAGGGGATCGGCCAGCGATGCCCCCGCTTGGAGCAGCATCTCGGCGATCTCGACGTACACCTCTTGACGTTCCTCGGCGCCACCCGAGTAGCGGGATCCGTGAGCCCCCCAACCCAGCGGCGTGCTGCGGTGGTCCACGCAGACGATCTCCAGGGGAGCTCCCCGACCGATCAGGAAGCGTGCCGCTTCGGGCACTCCGAACCACGCGGCTTGATGAAGAGCCGTTCCGCCGTCCAGCCCTCGCCAAGCCAGGTCGGCTCCCCTCTCGAGGAGCAGCTCCAGCGCCCAGGTAAAACCTTTGGCCGCCAGATCGGGAAAGATGCGGGCTTGGTCGGGGTTGAGATTGGCCACTAGATCGGGATCCCCCTCGATCAGTTTCTTCGCTGCTTCCGGTTGATCGTGGATCAGGGCCGAAGCCAGCCGGTCGGCACGACCCAGGCTGGTGTCGGCGCCCCGCGACTCCAGGAGGCGTGCCAGCTCGTCGAAGGAACGGCAAAGAGCGTGGGCGTAAGCGCTGCGGCCGCCGGCGGTGCGCTGATCGATCTCGGCGCCGTGATGAAGAAGCAGTTTTACCGCGGGTCCTCGCCGGCGCCGCACCGCCACATGAATGGGCGCCTCTCCCAACGGACCCGCCGCTCGATTCACCTCGGCGCCATGCTCCAGAAGCCACTCGACCATTTCCGGCGAATAGTGATAGTCGAGCAGCCAGTGCAGCGCTGGAACGCTTTGGGGCTGACAGGGCGCGTTGAGATCTGCTCCCCCCTCGAGCAGCGCTTCCAGGCACTCGACATGGCCGCCTAGAGCGGCCCGCAGCACCGAGTGACCGTCGTTGGGGTCGGCGCCGGATTGGAGCAGCGTCGCGACGAGCGAGGGGTTGGGGACGATTCCCGCGGCTGCGACGAGAGGAGGCAGCTCCCAGCTCAGGTCGCGGGTGTTCCAAATAATGGTCGCACCGGGGTTGGCCCCGGCTTCGAGAAGAGTCCTGGCCGCCCTGACCGCGTCTTCATTCGATGACTGCCGCGAGTGGCTGACGTAGTGAAGCGGCGGCCAGTCGAGGGGGCCGCCCGGATGGCGCGCCAGATCCCGGCTGGACGCGACGAAGCTTGCCACGGCTTCAGCCTCTCCCGTCACGCAGGCAGCGTAAAAGTCTCGGCGGGGCAGCTCCGGGCGAGCTTTGAGGATCTCTCGGGCCGCGTCGACCCCGCCGCTGCCCGGTCTCTCCAAGGCGGCTTGGACAAGTCGCGAAGCCATCTCTGAGTCGGGCGGGGTCTTTTCTTTCAACCTCGGTCGAGTCTAGGGCGCGCGCCCGCCGCAGGTCAAACTCGGCGCCCTGGTCCGTGCCGTGTTGCCCCAAATCGCGAAATACCTTGTGATTCGGTGCGAAGCAATTCTGACAGAGCCGCGTTCGTGAGAACGCGGACAAAGTGTAGCGGGAGTTGCATTAGTTCTCACGGGCGTGTTTGCCAAATCGAATGAAGCGCCATCCGGGACGGAAGAAGCGAGCTTGATTGGGTGGCGCCGTTTGGAGTGCGGCGGCTTGCCGCCGCTTTGCCATCACAAACCGCTGTCAACAAAGGAATGGCGAGATTGAGGAAAAGCGGGAGCAAGCCCCCGCACACCAAAGTGGGGAGGTCCCGGCACTTCACGGCGTTTTTTCAGACGGTCTCCAGGCCCTCACCAAACACGCTCTGTCAGCCGTGCCGGAATTGGCCCAGATTCGGGCCGATCGACAGCGACCGATTGGAAACGATCGAACCTGTTAGGATCGGAACTCGTAGGAAACTACGAATCATTTTCCGTGGTGCGAGCAGGAGGCAAAAAATGTCTGGTGTCTTATTGGTCCGGGACGCGGGGAAACGCCGGGTGATCGTGACTCTGCTGATCTTCATTCTCAGTCTCTTTGCGACGCCGCTTTTGGCGCAGCCGTCGGCGGCGGTCGCCGAGTCTGAGACTGCCCAAAGCAACGGCGACATCCCCGCCGAACCAGTCGAGCAACCTCTCGAGAAAGTGGACGCCTTCGTCCTTTCCGAAATGGAGCGCCAAAAACTGGTGGGGCTCGGCATCGGTCTGCTCAAAAACGGAAGGATC
>JBFGHF010000412.1:0-4525 GCA_041578355.1 Acidobacteriota bacterium | reverse complement strand
TCGAGGGTGACCTTATCCGACTCGATCTCGACGAGCGGGTCGTCCTTCTCGATCCACTCGCCCGCGGTGCGGAGCCAGGGGCCGAGGACGACTTCCGAGATCGATTCGCCGGGGCTGGGAATGGTGATGTCGACGGGCATGGGAGTCTTGGGTCTTGCGTCTTGCGTCTTGCGTCTTCCGTCATTCCGTCATTCCGTCATTCCGTCTTCCGTGTGATTGCACATCTCACATCGACCTGGTCCGAGGCGCATTCGTATCAAGCGGCCTCACCTACCCGGGCCGATTACGAATACGACTACGAATACGATTACGACGTCTCTAAAGCCGACCTCGACCTGTTTGTGAACACCCTGCCGAACCTTGGTCGGACTAGGAGTCTCCGCGCCGTCCGAGCCCCACCACGGTCTCGATATGCGGGGTCTGCGGAAACATGTCGACGGGTTGGACGCTCTCGATCCGATAGGACGCCGACAGTTCTTTGAGATCGCGGGCTTGGGTGGCGGGATTGCAACTGATGTAGACGATCCTCGGCGGGACGGTTTCCAGCAAGGACCGCAGCACTTTGGGTCCCAATCCGGCGCGCGGAGGATCGAGGAAAACGACGTCCGGAGCGCCCTGCTGAATCAGGAAATCTCTCTGAAAAGCTTCCTCGCAATCACCGGCGTGGAAGAAGCTGTTCTGGATCCCGTTGAGATCGGCGTTTCCCCGTGCCGCCTCGACCGAAGCCTCGAGACTCTCGACGCCCACCACTTTGGCGACCCGTCCCGATAGAAAAAGCGCGATCGCCCCCACCCCGCAGTAGAGATCGTAGACGGTCTGGCCCGGTTCCAGACGGCCCGCCTCCAGAGCCAAGCGGTAGAGCTGCTCGGCCTGCCGCGTGTTGGGCTGGAAAAAGGTGGAAGGATGGATGTGAAACCGGACCGGGCCGATACGCTCCTCGATGTAGCCGGCTCCGTGGAGGACCGACTCATCGCCCAGGGCCACGGGAGAGCGGCCCTCGTTGACACTGTGAACGAAGGTGGTGACATCGGGAAAGTCGGCGATGAACTCCCGGCAAAGAGGCTCCACTCTGTCCGGCGCCCGACGGGTGGTGACGAAGTTCACCAGGATCTGGCCAGTGGCGGCGGCCTCTCGAATCACCAGATTGCGGAGAAAGCCCGAGCGCCGTTTCGAGTCATAGGGTTTCCATCCCGCCTGGACACATCGGTTGCGGAACCAGTTGACGATTTGCGAGCTGATCTCGCTCTGCAAATAGCAGACCTCGAGGTCGAGAATGCGGTCGAACTGACGGGGGGGGTGGAGCCCCAACGCGAACTCCCGGTCGAAGGCCTGCCCACTCTCGATCTCCTCGCGGGTCAGCCATCGCGTGGGGCCGAACGAGAACTCCATCTTGTTGCGGTAGTAAAAGCGCCCGGGCGCCGCAAGGGTCGGCTCGACCTCCAAGCCGTCCAGCCCTCCGATCCGCTCCATGAGATCGATCACCTGGGTGCGCTTGAACTTCAATTGGTTTTCGTAGGGTGTGTTCTGCCAACGGCAGCCGCCGCAGGACCCGAAGTAGCGGCAGCGGGGCTCGATCCGCTCGCTCGAGGGCTCCAAAACCTCCAGCAGCGTCGCCTCGGCGAACTTCCTCCTCTTTCGCCGAATTCTCACCCTCACGAGATCGCCCGGGACCGCGAAGGGCACGAACACCACGAATTTCCCTACCCGCCCCACCGAGACGCCCTCGAAGCCGGCGGACTCCAGCCGCAGCTCGATCTCGTCGCCTCTTCGGATGGTCGCTTCGCTCGCCGTCGGTTCGGGCATGGGGACAGTCTACAGTGTGCAGCCTGCAGACGGGGGGGACTCACCACGGAGGACACTGAGGACACAGAGTCTTTTCGGACTGGTGGATCGGTCGGTTTGAGCCCGTCGTTTGCGTCTCGTCCTCAGGATCGAAGGCGGGTGTGGCGATCTCACACCGACCAAGAAATTCTCTGTGCGCTCTGTGCTCTCTGTGGTGAAGAAGCCCGATGGCCATTCCACATTCGCCGCCGACACTGAGGACACAGAGTCTTTTCGGACTGGTGGATCGGTCGGTTTGAGCCCGTCGTTTGCGTCTCGTCCTCAGGACCGAAGGCGGGTGTGGCGATCTCGCACTGACCAAGGAATTCTCTGTGCGCTTTGTGCTCTCGGTGGTGAAGAAGCCCGATGGCCATTCGACATTCGCCGCTCCAGATTCCTACAATCCCTTCATGGCGAAGTCCGAGACGATCCGCGTGGCCAACGCCGGGGGTTATTGGGGCGATGACCTGGGAGCCTTCCAGCGACAGCTCAGCCAAGGTCCTGTCGACTACCTGACGCAGGATTTTCTGGCTGAGATCACCATGTCGATTCTCCAGAAGCAACGATCGAGGAATCCGAAGCTGGGCTATGCCGTGGATTTTCTCGAGCAGGCGCGCCAAGGGTTGGCTCTGGTGGCCCGGGATGGGGTCCGAGTGATCACCAATGCAGGAGGCATCAACCCTTCCGGATGTGCCCGCGAAGTGGCCCGGATCGCCCGGGAGCAGAAGTTGGATCTGGCCATCGGGATTGTCGAAGGGGACGATCTGATAAACCGGCTCGACGACCTTCTCGCCCAAGGCGTCGATCTCGCCAACATGGAGACGGGAGAGTCACTCCACTCGATTCGGGACCAGGTCGTGAGCGCCAACGCCTACTTGGGAGCGGCGCCCGTCGTGGCCGCTCTCGAGGAAGGGTGCCGCGTGGTGATCACCGGTCGTGTCACTGACACGGGGATCGCGGCGGCGCCCCCGATCTTCGAATACGGCTGGCAATGGGACGATTGGAATTCTCTGGCAGCGGCGGTGGTGGCGGGACATATTCTGGAGTGCGGGGCCCAATCGACCGGCGGCAACTTCACCGATTGGCAAGAGATTCCCTCGTTTCTGAACATGGGCTACCCGATCGCCGAGTTCCAGTCCGACGGCCGATTCACCGTCACCAAACATCCCGCCTCGGGCGGCCTGGTCAACCGTCGAACGGTGACCGCCCAACTCATCTACGAAATGGGCGATCCCCGGCACTACATCACACCCGACGTTGTCGCCGATTTCACATCGATTCGGCTCGCCGAGAGCGGGCCGAACCGAGTAGCGGTGTCAGGCGTCGAAGGGCGGCCGCGGACCGATTCGCTGAAGGTCTCGATCGCCTACCGCAACGGCTACAAAGCTCACGGGACGATGATCGTGAGCCGGCCAGAGGCCGTCGACAAATGCCGGACGATGGCCGAGGTGTTCTGGAGGCGGCTGGGGATCGAGTTCGAAGAAACCAGCACGGAACTGGTGGGATACGATTCATGCCATCGTCATCTGTCCCCCTCCGCCGACCCGGCCGAGATCCTGCTCCGCTTGGGAGTCCGAGACCCGGACGCTGACAAGGTGGCGGAATTTGCCAAGCTGTTCACGTCGCTGATCCTCAACACCGTGCCCGGAGTGACCATCGTGGGGGCGCGACCGCGGGTCCAGGACGTGATTGCCTACTGGCCGTGCTTGATACCGGCATCGCAAGTCGAACCTCGAGTCACCGTCCTGGATTCGAGCCGGTCCTTGGCCGTCCCCTGGCTGCCGCCCCCGGCCGAGCAGACTCGGACATCTTCGCCTCCCGACGGCTCCGCAGGTCGGCACCCAACCGTCTCTGCTCGGGAAACTCGGAAAGCGCCCCTGTCGAGTCTCTGCTTCGGCCGCTCAGGCGACAAAGGCGACACCTGCAATATCGGGATCGTGGCACGGTCGCGGGAGGCCTATTCTTGGATCGAGAAGGAGTTGAGCGCCTCGAGGGTCAAAGAATACTTCGGGGATCTGTGTCGGGGAGAGGTGGAGCGGTTCGAGGTCCCCAATCTGCTGGCCCTCAATTTCCTGCTCCACGAGTCCTTGGGAGGAGGCGGCACGCTCTCGCTGCGCATCGATCCTCAAGGCAAAACCCTGGCCGACGCGCTCCTGCTCATGGAAATGAATGTGCCCGGGGAACTGCTGGATTAGGGCGTCTCTGCTTCGCGATCCCGATTCCGATTCCGATTCCGATCCCGAGCGGTTGGCGGACCTTGGGCGGTGCGGGCGCAATCGTAAACGGCCCGCTCGGGTCTCGGGTTCGGGTCTCGGGATCGGCTCTCGAAAGCTACTTACTGCAACTGCCCCAGCTCGGCCTCGAGCTTTTCTTTTTCGTACTTGGGACCCACGTCCAGGTTGTGGTTCTGCATCCAGAAGGTCGGATCGGGCAGATTGCTGTCCCAGCGCATCCGCGGCCCGTAGAGGACGAAGATGTCCCAGGCTTCCTTGCCCGGAGGATAGCGGAACTGTTTAGTGAAGTGATTGACCGCGAACTTCCAGAGGTCCCACCAGTGCTCCACGCGCTCGTCGGGCAGGTAGTGGGCAGCCTGCTGGGCCGCCGCCCGGCTGTCGGTTCGAAGGATTGGAGACCAGAGAGTGAAGATTTTCAGGTTCCAGTCGGGATTCCTTGCCAGGACTTCGCGTACTTCGGAGGCCCCCCG
>JBFGHF010000411.1:0-4533 GCA_041578355.1 Acidobacteriota bacterium | reverse complement strand
TCGAAAAGTCAAGCCGGGACGCTACATTCTCAAGGCGGAGCTGGCCGGCTTTCAGAGCTATCGAAAGGAATTCACGCTGGCGGCGGGAGAGACGGTCCTGATCGATGCCACGTTGAAGATCGGCATGATCAATGAAATGGTGGCGGTCATCGGCCAGCCTGGCAGAATCCAGACATCTCAGGCCACGGTCGGCGGGATGGGCAGAGCGTCTCGAAACCTGCCTCTCAATGCCCGGAGCGCGCACCGACTGGCGCGTCTGAGCAGCGCGGACGTTCAAGTGCGGCGATCGCCGACAGAACAAGGCGGCAATACGGAAGCCTATGACCACATAAAGGAGAACGAGTTCATCCGCGTTGTCGACGATCCGCGATCGACGTTTTCCATCGATGTCGACACCGCCTCGTATTCGAACGTCAGGCGCTTCTTATCCAGGCAGGATCAGCTGCCGCCACCAGATGCGGTGCGAATCGAGGAACTGATCAACTATTTCCGCTACGACCATCCGGAGCCGGAGGGTGATTTTCCGTTCCAGGTGACTTTGGAAACCGCCAGCGCTCCCTGGAAGCCTTCCCATCGCCTGGTTTCGATCGGGATCAAGGGGAGAACGATCGATTTCTCGGCACGTCCGCCCGGCAACTTCGTTTTTCTGGTGGATGTCTCGGGCTCGATGTCCAGCCCCGACAAACTGCCCCTCCTCAAGCAGGGACTAACATTCCTGGTTCAGCAACTCGGGCCTCAGGACAGGATCGCCATGGTGGTGTACGCCGGGTCTTCGGGCCTGGCCCTGGGATCCACTCCCTGTACGCGCAAAGCGGAGATCATGGCGGCACTGGACAATCTGGAATCCGGCGGAAGCACAAATGGTGGAGCGGGAATCAAGCTCGCCTACCAAGTCGCCTCGGACAACTTCATCGAAGGCGGAACCAACCGAGTCGTATTGGCCACTGACGGCGACTTCAATGTCGGAGTGACGAGCAAGGGCGATCTGATTCGGTTGATCGAGAAAGAGGCCCAAAAGGGCGTATTCCTGACGGTCCTGGGCTTCGGAACCGGCAACCTCAAGGACTCGACGATGGAAAAGCTGGCCGATCGGGGCAACGGCAACTACGCCTACGTCGACTCGCTGCACGAGGCGCGCAAGGTTCTCGTCGAGGAGATCGGCTCCAACCTCATCACCATCGCCAAGGACGTGAAGATACAAGTCGAATTCAATCCTCAGGAAGTCGAGTCCTTCCGGCTTCTCGGATATGAGAATCGTTTGCTGGCTCATCAAGACTTCAACGACGACCGCAAAGACGCGGGGGAGATCGGTGCCGGGCACAGCCTCACCGTGCTCTACGAGGTCGTGCCCGCAGGCGTGCAGGCCGCCTCGAACAAAACCGATCCGCTGCGTTATCAGCTGGCTGCGGACCTGGCGGGCGAGGCCTTTAGCGGTGAACTGCTCCTGTTGAGAATGCGCTACAAGGATCCCGACTCAGAGCAGAGTCGCTTGATCGAGGCACCCGTCCGTGACGATGGCACTCCTTTTTCTGCAGCCAGCGAAGATCTGCGATTCGCCGCGTCGGTGGCGAGCTTCGGGATGTTGCTGCGCGATTCCGACCACGCCGGAGGCCTCACCTACGAAGATGTCCTGGACTGGGCACGCGACAGTTTGGGCAGAGATGTCGGGGGTTATCGCCAAGAGTTTCTTGAACTCGTTCAAACCGCTCGGGAGCTTGCGGCGCCGGTCGCGGCGGACAGTGGGGGTTGAGACTTTCGCCTTGGAGACGGGCTTCTCCAGTCTGAGCCACCAGCGCCGCCGGGGTGATCGATCCGCACAGAGCGATCGGGCAGATCCGGGATTTGCCGGCGGGAGATGCCCGCGTTCCGGCTGTCTTCCAGACCGTGACTCTCACCAAGGGAAGACAGCGCCTGCATCGTCCCATTGACGTGAAACCCATTCCCCCGAGACTCTCGTGACTCTCCCTCTTTTTGAATTACCGAGTAGGATAGGCAGTACAAAAGGGGGGGGGGAAACGATTCATGATCTCGGTTCGGGAATTGAGCTTCACCTATCACCGAGCGCCCGCTCCTGCAGTCGAGGGACTGGACTTCGAGGTCGAGCGGGGAGAGATCTTCGGGTTCTTGGGACCCAACGGCGCCGGAAAATCGACCACCCAGAAAATCCTCATCCGCCTGCTCAGGGGCTACCAAGGGACAGCGGAGGCTCTGGGCCGCGATCTGAGCGGGTGGGGTGACGACTATTACGAGAGAGTAGGAGTTTCCTTCGAACTCCCCAACCACTATCTGAAGCTGACTGCGGCCGAGAACCTGAAATACTTCCGATCTCTTTATTCGGCTCCCACCCAGGACCCGGAAAAGCTGTTGGCGATGGTGGGCCTGCAGGACGACGGCCACCTTTCAGTCTCACAATTCTCAAAAGGGATGAAGTCGCGGCTCAGCATCGCCCGTTCGCTCCTCAACGATCCCGAGTTGATTTTTCTCGACGAGCCGACCACGGGGCTCGACCCGGTTGGCGCCAGACGGATCAAAGCTCTGATTCACGAGCAGAGGGAACGGGGAAAGACCATCTTTCTGACGACCCACGACATGACGGTCGCCGACGAGCTCTGCGACCGGGTGGCTTTCATCGTGGACGGGAGAATCGAGTTGATCGGGACACCCCGCAGCCTCAAGCTGGAACACGGGGAGCATCAAGTCCGCGTCGAATTCCGCCGGGACGGCCAAACCTTGCGGCGAGAGTTTGCCGTCCCAGGGCTGGGCGAGAATCGCGGCTTTCTGGACGTCTTGCGCCGAGAAGAAGTTCAGACCATCCACACCCTCGAGGCCACGCTGGAGGACGTCTTCATCAAGGTCACCGGAAGGGGGCTGCAGTGAAGCGCCTGCTGGCCACCGTCCATTGCGACATTCGGCTTCAATTCCGCAACGGATTCTATTACGCCGCCGCTTTCGTGGTGGCCTACCTCTCGCTGCTTCTTCTCTGGCCGCGGCGCTCCGATTTGGCCTGGATCCTGCCCGCCTGCATTTTCGGCAACCTGATGATGAACACCTTTTACTTCCTCTCCGGCTTGCTGCTGCTGGAGAAACGGGAAGGGACGCTGGAGGCGCAGGTAGTCACACCCCTGCGCACCGGGGAATATCTGGGGTCCAAGCTGGTGACGTTGACAGGCCTCAGCCTGGCCGAGAACCTCTTCATCATCCTGATCGCATACGGCGCCGACTTCCGGGCGTTTCCGCTGCTGCTGGGGATGGTCCTGGCTTGCGCAATCTACTGCCTGGCCGGTTTCGCGGTGGCGGCGCGCTATGATTCGATCAACGAGTTCCTGATGCCCTCGATGCTCTTCACCGTTCTCTTCTCCATCCCTTTGCTCCCTTACTTCGGATATCTGGAAGGTTGGTGGCACTATCTTCACCCCTTGATGGGCCCTCTGCTGCTGATGGAGGCGGGGTTCCAGACGGTCCCTCTGTGGAAGCAGGTCTACGGGGCGCTCTATCCGCTGGCTTGGCTGGCGCCGATCTTCGTCTGGAGCCGCAGCGCTTTCTACCGCTTCGTGATAGCCAGGGAAGGGAGGCGCTGAGATGGCGTTGGCGAAAGCAATCCGAGGCCTGGGCCCGATCGACGTCAAGAACGTTCTCCGCGATCCGATGCTGGGCTGGCTGACGGCGTTACCCGTGCTCATTGCCTTGGTCTTGCGCTGGGGAGCCCCCCTGGTGGCCGCCGGGTTGCTGGAGCGCTTCGGCTTCGACCTGCAGCGCTACTACGCTCTGATCGCCAGCTCCTTGGTTTTGATCACCCCCATGCTGGTGGGTGTCGTCATCGGGTTTTTGCTGCTCGATCAGAGGGACGACGGGACTTTGACCGCCATTCAGGTGACGCCGCTCTCACTGACAGGCTTTCTCGTTTATCGGCTTTCCGTGCCGCTGATACTCGGAGTGGGCATGACGATGCTGACGGTGCCGCTTGCCGGCTTGGTCGAGATCGCTCCTTGGTCCCTGCTCGTGGTCGCCCTGGCCAGCTCACCGATTGGCCCGCTCTTCGCCCTTTTTATCGCCGTCTTCGCCAACAACAAAGTGCAGGGGTTTGCGCTGATGAAGGCTGCCGGGATCATCAACTGGCCCCCTTTGATCGCCTATTTTCTGCCCCAGGTTTGGCAGTGGGTGATGGGGATCGTCCCGACCTACTGGCCGGCAAAGCTCTTTTGGATGTTGGAGGCGGGGCAAAGCGGGTGGCTAGCCTACCTGGTGGTCGGGATCGCCTATCAGGCTCTTCTCTTGCTGCTGCTCGTACGCCGCTTCAACTGGGTCGCGACCCGCGACTAATTCGGTCTGACGCCTTCGGGTGATGAAGTCGTCTCTACCGCGCCGAAATCCAGCCCGAGAGGTTGAAGGAGAGAGTCGACGAACTCCTCGATTGGTTCTTCGAGGAAGCCCTCGTCAACGGCTTTCCGCACGCAGAATAGAGCCTGAGGAACAGCCCGTCCCTTGCCCCCGGCACCGTCTCGGAGGCCCCCGGGAACAGCCCGTCCCTTTCCC
>JBFGHF010000410.1:0-4536 GCA_041578355.1 Acidobacteriota bacterium | reverse complement strand
CCGACGACGACATCAACAATCTGATCCACGAGACGGGAGCGGGCTTGGCCGACATAGTCGCTGCCATCAATGTCAAGGCCGTGATGGGCACCAACGAACTCAACGGCCTGGGCGGCCCGGACGATCCCACGCAGCCCGACTTTCTGCCCAGCTACAGCTTCGGGGAACGAAACTGGATCAACACCACCAAACCGGCCAGTCAGCAACAGGCCGTCATCACCGTCACCATGACCGACCAGGGCGCGGGCGGCGGAACCTATATGCTCTCGACCGTCGACGCGGGAGCCGACCGCGGGGACGTCACGCTGCCTCTGGACACCCCCGGATTCAGCTTGATGGTCAGCCCGTCGGCGGTGTCCATTCCCGCCAATGGCTCGACCACCTTCCAGGTCCAGGTCAATGTCGACGGCAACCTTGTTCCCATCGCCGGGACCGACGTGACAGGAGCCCAGGCTTCCGAATTCCTCTGGTACGTCCGAGCGAGGCGAAGCGACAACAGCGAGACCTTGCGCATGCCGTTCTATCTGCGGCTGCTGGAGGGCAGCGCGGACAACAATCCGCCGATGGCGCTCAACGACCAGGCCTTCACGCCTCAGGACACGCCGGTCACCATCGCGGTTCTCGACAACGACTCCGATCCGGACGGGAATCCGCTCACCATCGTCAACGTCACCGACCCGCCCAACGGCGCGGCCGTCGACAATGGTGACGGGACCATCACCTACACTCCCGCCGCAGGCTTCATCGGAGAAGATCTCTTCAACTACACGGTCAGCGACGGCGAGTTGGAAGACACCGCCCAAGTGTCGGTTTTCGTCGGTTCGGCCGGTTGCGTCGGGACGGGCGAGTTCTTCGACGACCTGGAACCGGACGCCGATCCCGGCTGGACTTTCCAGACCGCCCAGAACACCAACCCCGCCAGCCTGACCTGGGCCGTCCGCAGCGACCCGCTGGCGCAAAGCCCCACCAACTCCTTTCACAGCGACGCTTTCCAGACCGGAGTCAAGGACGATTATCTGATCTCCCCTCCGCAGGTGGTGTCGCCGCAGACCCAGCTGATCTTCTGGCATCGCTTCAAATTCGACGTGGGCTCCAGCGGGCCCATCGACGGCGGCGTGCTCGAGGTCAGCACCGACGGAGGGTCGAGCTGGCAGGACGTCCTTGACGCGGGCGGCTTCTTCCTCGAGGGCGGCTACAACGGCACCATGCGGACCACAGGCAACCCCGGAGTCATTCTGGGCCGCGCCGCCTGGACCAGCTTCTCCACTTTCATCGACGCCAACAATCGCGTGGTGGTCGATCTCTCGGCCCTGGCCACCGAAGAAATCCTGGTTCGCTGGCGGCTCACGCTCGACAACACCATCGTCATCGGCGATGCCGGGACCGCCTGGTGGGTCGACGACGTCCACTTCACCAACACCGGTTGCAACGCTCCGCCCGTCGCCGTCGACGATCAGGCAGAGACCATGCAGGACACACCGGTGGTGATCGACGTTCTGGCCAACGATTCGGATCCTGAAAACGATCCGATCACGCTCGACGAGGTCTCCGACCCCGCCAACGGCACGGCGGAGATCAATCCCGACCAGACAGTCACCTACACGCCCGACCCCGGCTTCTTCGGTAACGATAGCTTCACCTACCTGATCAGCGACGACCAGGGCGGAGAAGACACAGCCACCGTGTTCGTGACGGTGACCCCCGATGACGACGAACCCGCCCTTCGGCGCAAGGTCACGGGCGGGGGATGGATCGCGGACGGCGCGCAGAAAGCCAACTTCGGCTTCAACGCCAAGTTCAAAGGGACCAGCCCCAGCGGTCACATCACCTACCGGGCCAAAGAAGGCAACGTCGGCATCAGCGGCGACGTACGGCAGCTCTCCGTCTCTGAGTTCGAGGGTTCCTTCGGCGGGAACTGCACCCTCGACGGCGGAGCGGGCTGCGAATACGAAGTCTTCGTCGAAGACAACGGCGAGCCCGGCAAGGGGGCCGACCGCTTCAGCATTCGGATCTTCACCGTGGGTGGAGTCCTGATCCACGAAGCGGACGACCTTCTCGGAGGAGGCAACATCCAAATCCACAAACCCAAATAGGTGATCCTGGGGGGGAGTCGGCGCCAACCGGCTCCCCCGTTTCGGATCCTACGTTTTTTGAAATGAGGGCAGACGATGAATCATGTGCAGCACGCCACTTGGCGAGCGCTCTCGGCCGGACTCGTGTTCTTCGGGTCGCTTGCTTTGCAGAGCACGACAGCCGCGGCGCAGTCCCCCCCGCCGACGGATCGGGTGCTGATCGAAATCGGCGGGGAATCGCACACCCTCGGGGATTTCCTACTCTACCTTCGTCAGATCAATCCCCGGATCCGCTACTGGGAGCTGCCGGCGTCCGAGCAACAGAAGCATCTCGACAGTTTCGTCGAAAGGAAGCTCTGGGCGCGGGAAGCCCGGCGCCTGGGCCTCGACGACGAACCGGAGACACGGGCCAGGATCGATTTCTTCACCGACGGGACCCTGGCAACCGGCTTCAAAGGCCGCTTGCAGGATCAGATCGAGATCGAGACCGAGGAAATCGAAGATCACTACGCCCGCCACCTCTCGGATTTCCGCACCGATCCGCGCTACCACCTCCAACACCTTCTCTACCGCACCCCCGAAGAGGCCTTGGCCGCCCGAAAGCGTTGGTCGAGTGGAGGCTCTTTTCAGGAACTGGCGAAACAACGCGGCGAGGCGAACGGCCCGGTCCTGGCCGAAGAGAAGTGGTTCACTCCCGAGATCCTGCTCCCGGAACTGCTCCAAGCCGCCGAGCGGCTCGGCGTCTGCGAGATCACCCAGGGTGTCTATTCCAACTACGGCTACCACCTGCTCAAACTGGTGGCGCTCGAGCCCAGCCGCCAGCTCACACTGCAGGAGTCCACACCCAGAATCGAAGTCCAACTTCGCCGAATCAAAGCGAGCCGGCTCTACGCGGAGCGGTTGGAGCAACTCAAGAAAGACCTCGCCGTCCGACTCCATCTCCCCTGAACAGGTGTCACAGCTTAGAATTTGGCAAGGTAATTGCCATTCGACAGCTAGTTACGATCGTGTAGAGAGCAAATCACCTAAGCCTCGGTAGGACTCGAAATGTTGACCGGACAGCGAGATCGGCTCTAGCGAGAAAAACAGCTTGGAGCAGGTTGGGTATACTCGCTCCATGACCTTTCCACGGCTTGTCCCGCTTTGCCTGATATTGCTGCTCGCTCCCGATTTTCTGGCTCGGGCTCAACCAGAAACCCCCCGTGATACTCCGGCGGCGGATAAGTGGGGACCGCTCAAGCTGCTGGTCGGGAAGTGGAAAGGCGAGATCGACGGCAAGCTGGGCACGGGCCGGGGAGTTCGCGAATACGAATTCATCCAGGGCGGTCTGTTTCTGCTTTTCCGCCACGTCTCGGTTCGTTTGCCTCAAGAGAAGAGCCCGCAAGGGGACCAGCACGAAGAGTTGGGGGTGTTCAGCTTCGACAGCGAGCGCAAGACGATCGTTCTCCGCGAGTTCATGAGCGAAGGCATCGTGGTGCGCTCTCCCTGCAAGGTGGAAGGGATGAAGGTGGAGTGTCTTACCGAGGCGGTGGAAAGCGGTCCCGGGATCCGGGCCCGGCTCGTCCTCGAGATCACCGACCGTTACCGTTTCACGGAAAAATACGAAATTGCCTGGCCCGGCCGCGACTTCGAGCACTACTTCACCAACCTGTGGACCCGTTCCCCGGATTGACTCGTCTCTCAACCTGTTTAGACTGGATGTGCGAAAGAACCAATCATGAAACAGAATGAGTCCCTTTTAAGAAAGCCGCGGGGCGAGGGCGAAAAAGACGAACAGGGCATCGGTCGCCGGGCTTTTCTGTCTGCCACCGGCGCGCTGGCGTTGACCACTGGAATATCGGCTGCAGCCCAGCAGCGGAGCTTTGGCCCCCAGTCCCAACCCGGTCGCTACCCAGACCCCGACATCGTCCAATTGGACGAACGCTTCGGACGCTACAAGCTGGGCAACACCCCCATCCGCAGAATCCACACGGGCATGCTGTGGGCCGAGGGTCCGGCTTGGAACGGTGTAGGACGCTACCTGATCTGGAGCGACATCCCCAACGACGAGCAGTTGCGTTGGTTGGAAGAGGACGGCCACGTTTCGCGCCGCTTTCGCTCTCCGTCGGGCAACTCCAACGGCAACACGTTCGATCGGCAGGGACGCCAGATTTCCTGCCGCCATTATCCTCGTCAAGTCGCGCGTTACGAATACGACGGCAGCGTCACGATTCTGGCCGACTCCTACGACGGTAAGGAACTCAATGCGCCCAATGACGTCGTGGTCCACCCCGAAGACGGGTCGATCTGGTTCACCGACCCGGGATACGGCAGTCTGATGAACTACGAGGGGAAACGGGCCGAAACGGGTTCCCTGCAGCCCTTCCAGAAAGAGAGCGTTTACCGCGTCGACGCCCGGGACGGACGCGTTCAAAGGGTGGCGGATCAGCCCTTCAAGCCCAACGGCCTGGCCTTCTCGCCCGAT
>JBFGHF010000409.1:0-4540 GCA_041578355.1 Acidobacteriota bacterium | reverse complement strand
CCCGCAACAGCAACAGCAGGACAACATCGCCCAATGAACCAGGTTCTGCCTGCGTTCCGGTGCCGCGGGCATCTTGCCTGCGCACCCCCAAACCTTGCAGTTTCTTTCAGCCGATGTTCCAATACCTGACCCATGGCCGGGGAGGCTGATCGCAAGAGTTTTTGGCGTCCTGGGCTTTGGGGCTACCTCCTCTTCGCTCTGGTCCTCTATTTTCTGATCTTCTACGACGTCCTGGTGAAGGGGGACGGGACCCTGGTGCGGGGCGTCGACGCGACGGCCCAGTCCTTTCCCTGGCTGAACAAGATCAGCGCGGGCTGGAGGATGTTCGAACCGCCGCTTTGGGATTTCCACAGCTACAGCGGCGCCAACTTCATCGGCGAGCTCCAGACGGGCGTCTTCTACCCGGGCAATATCCTTCTGTCATTTCTGGCGGGCGAGGTGAGCCAGTACGACCTGGACGTCTACGTCTACCTCCACTATTGTCTCGCCTTCTTTTTCATGGCGCTCTTTTTGCGGCTGCAGCGCCTGGGAACGGTTCCCGTGCTGTTGGGTTCCTTCGCGTTCGCCTCTCACCTCGACTGGGCCCAGCCGCATCGTTTCGTGGGCATGATTCTTTTGCCGCTGATCCTGCTTTGCCTGCAAAAGAGCTGGAAAAGCAAAGAGAGGTTCGCCACCGACCCCTGGCTGATCTCCGCAGGCATGGCCTTGGGCCTGACCATCCTGGCCGGACACGCCCAGCCCTACATTCACATCGCCATGGCGCTGGGCTTTTTCACCTTGTTCCTTTGCGTCCGAAGCGATATCCGCGTGGGATTGCGCAACTTGATCTGGTTGGGCGTCGTCTCGGTGCTCTTTTCGGCGCCCCAGTGGCTTCCCACCCTGGATCACCTGACACGCTCCTACCGCTGGGCTCCGCGGGGGACCCCCGGGCTGGAGCCGATACCCTACGAGGTGTACGGTTTCGTCGACGTCATTGAGCCGGCAATGCTGGAACACATGGCCAGAGGATGGTTTCCCTGGGTGGCGCTGCTGGCTTTTCTGATGGCCTTCTTGTCGGCGGGAAAAACCCGTCGCCTGGTTCTGTTCGGCCTCGTTCTCGGTCTGTTTTCGCTGCTTGCCTCTTTGGGAGACGCGGGGCTCGTCTCGCGGGTGATCTACCAGCTGCCGCTGCTCCACACGGTCCGGGAAGCCTACCGCTACATGTTTCTGATTTTCTTCTCCTCGGCATTGTTGTTGGCCCTGGTGGCGGACTTTCTTTGGAACCGCCTGAAAGGGCGCCTGGATCAAGCGACCAGTCACCACCGGCGGCTTTCCCACAATCCGGGGACGTTGGCTTGGGTCAAGGCAAGCGTGGGGATCGCCCTGCTGGGTCCGCTCGCCGCCTGGATGGGGTGGCAGGCCGCGCCTTTCCTGGCCGTGCAACCCAACGAGGACGAGCTTTCCCCGGTGACCCACTACCGCCGCGACGCCGTCATCGACACTCTGATCGAAAGGCAGAGGGAAGAGGGCTGGTTCCGGGTTCTCAACTACAAACAGTGCCTGCCGCGGAACACGGGCATTCAGTTTTCCCTGCTTACGATTCGAGGCTACGGGGCCACCATCTACGCTCCCTACGTCGAATTCTTCCTCAGCGCCTTGGCTGATCCGCAATCGGAGCGGCTCGATCAATTGGGAGTCAAGTATGTCGTCTCGCCGGAGCCTTTGGCGGATTTCGACCTATTGACCAGCGCGGAGAACCGCTTTCTTTACCGAAGACCCAATCCGCAGCCCGTTTTCCGGCTGGCCGATCGACCTCGTGACTTGGTCGTTCGAGACGTGGTGTGGCGCCAGAATTCCGTCTTGGTGGAACTCGATCGGCCGGTCGCCGGAACCCTGGTCTTCGCCCAACCGTACTATCCCGGCTGGACCGTTTGGGCGGACGGCGAGCAGAGAGAACTGCTTCAAGCGGGCCTCTTCACGGCCGTCGAACTGACCGGGTCGGAGTCGAAAGTGGAGTTTCGTTTCTGGCCTCCATACCTCTCGCCCGGCCTGATCGCGGCGACCATTCCGTTCCTGCTCTTGGGGGCCGGATGGGTCGAGAGGCGCCGCGCGCGGGACGACACCGGAGGGTGACCGACTGGGGAGGTCGGGTCTGTGGGTCCATGGGTCTATTGGTCCATGGGTCTATTGGTCCATGGGTCTATCTGTCGGACCGATTCCGAACCCGAAGGCGATTCCGATTCCGAGTGGGGGCATGTGCGAACCCTCGACCCAGGAGGGGGTCGTGCTGAGCCGAGAGCGAGGCCGAGAGCGAGAGCGAGACCGAGCGGACCGTTGCTTGGGGAAGCTTATCTGAAGCACATTTAACACCCCGGCATTTGGCAAATTAACTTCCATCACAAGTCACCTGGTTGCAGGCTCTCGCTCGCGCTCTCGGTCTCGCTCTTCGCTCTCGAAAACTCAGATCACCGGGGAGACGCTAAACACGTCGGGTTGCCCATTCAGATGACCTGGCGGATGGTCTCGAGGCCGGTGTTGCCGCCGCAGAGGATGAGGGCGACCTTTTTTCCCTGGAAACGCGACTTTTGCTGGAGGAAGGCGGCCGCCGCCAGGGCTGCGGAGCCTTCCGCCAGGACATGGTGATGTTCGATCAGGTCGCGCATGGCCCGGGCGATGGCGTCCTCTTCGACAACGATGAAGTCGTCGACCAAGTCGCGGCACAGCGGGAAAGTGATCGAATCTTTCTCGACAGCGCCCGCGGTGGCGTCGGACAGGGTGTCGCGGAAAGGCAGATCGACGATCCTTCCGGCCCGAACCGACTCGGCCATCACCGCGGACCGCGCCGGCTGGGCGCCGATGACTCGAGCACTGCTTCCGAGAAGCTTGAGACCCCCAGCGATTCCGGAGATCAATCCTCCGCCGCCCACGGCAACAACGACCGCCTCAAGCTTTGGCAAATCCTCGATCAATTCCAGCCCGATCGTCCCCTGACCCGCCACCACCTGGAGATCGTTGTAGGGCGAAACGTACGTCTTTCCTGCTTTCTCCGCTACCCGGCGCGCTTCCAGTTCGGCTTCGACGGGGTCCTGACCGAACAGCTCCAACTCGACGTCGGTGCGCCGAAGTGCGGCCAGTTTTCCCGGGGCCACCGAAGGAGGCAGGTAGATCTTTCCCGAGACCCCGGCCACCCGGAGGGCGCGCGCGACCGCCAAACCGTGGTTCCCCGTCGAGGCGGTGACGACTCCGCGCCCGGCCTGCTCGCGGCTCAGCGAAAGAACCTTGTTGAGCGCTCCGCGCAGCTTGAAAGAGCCCGTAATCTGCAGATTCTCGAACTTCAGGTAGGCTTCGCAGCCGACCTCATCACTGAGCCAATCGGAAAGCTCGAGATAGGTCCATCGGATATGGGGGCGGACCCGCTTTTCGGCGAGCGGGATTTCGGCTTGGAGCGTTTCGATCATACCTGGGAGCCGATTCCGATGCCGATTCCGATGCCGAGTGGTTGGAACGTGGCAGCCGGCTCAGCGGCCGCTCGGGATCGGGATCGGGATCGGTCAGACCCATGGACCAATAGACCAATAGACCCACGGACCAATAGACCCGCAGCGAACCGATTACGATTACGAGCCCTTTGCCCGTTCCGGAGCGCAGGCAGGATGCCCGCGGCACCTTCCGACACGGACCTACCCCCTCTTGTGCGCTTTGCGCACTACTTTGAGCGCGGCGTCGTAATCGGGCTGGTCGGCCACCTCGGGGACGTATTCGGCATAGCGGATCTTGTTGTCGGCGTCGACCACGAAGATGGCCCTCGACTCGAGGCGCAGCTCTTTGATCAGTGTGCCGTAGGCGCTGCCGAAGGAGGCGTCGCGGTGATCGGAGAGCATGGTGACGTTGTCCACCTCGGCCTGGTCGCACCATCTCTTCTGGGCGAAGGGGAGGTCCATGCTGATGCTGTAGATCTTGACACCCTCGAGAGAGGTGGCCTCGTTGTTGAAGCGCCGCGTCATGACGTCGCAAACGGGCGTATCGAGGGACGGCACCACGCTGAAAATCCTGAGCCCCCCGGTGTCGCCCAATGAGACTGGCTTGAGGTCCATCCCGATGGTGTGGAAATCGGGCGCTGCGTCGCCGGGTTTCAGCTCCGGCCCGACCAGCGTGAACGGGTTGCCTCGAAGGGTTACGGCATTCGCTCTTTCAAGACTCATGAAGAATTCCTCCTCTTGTCAGTATGAAAATGAGAAGCGGCCCGCTGCCCCGTAGACCGGAGTCGATCAGGCCTCGATCAAGTAGGAACAGTAGTGGTCGCTCCGTAGAATGTGGCGCTGGCGGGTGACCTTGGCCCCCAGAACTTCCGATAGAAATGCTTCTTCGCAGATGCAGGCCTGGGGGAACTTCCTGGCAATCCGTTCGATCGAGCAGTTCATCTCCTTGATGAGATAGCGGCTGGGACCCACCTTTTCCCATTTCGCCATGTAGCCGTCTTCGCAAAGAAAGCGGGTCACCTCATGGACGCGAGCTTCCAAAGTCTGGCCCGCCAAGCGACCGCGAAAGGCCCTGACCTGCT
>JBFGHF010000408.1:0-4548 GCA_041578355.1 Acidobacteriota bacterium | reverse complement strand
GTGGCGCAGGCATCCTGCCTGTGCTGCGGTGAGGAGAGGGGAGCACAGCCTGGAAGGCTGCGCCACGCAGGCTGGGCCACGTTTGAAATGAGAAGCTCTGGATTTTGCATCCTCGCCCTGCCAATGCTGGTGATCGGTTGTCAGCTCGGGGCCCCCTCCGAGCCCGATCCCTGGCTCACTCTTCCCGCCGGCAACGGGCCCGGCGCGGGAAAACACGTCGTCCTCATCTCGGGCGACGAAGAGTACCGTTCCGAGGAGGCGCTGCCGATGCTGGCGCGTATCCTCTCGGTGCACCACGGCTTCCGCACGACCGTGCTTTTCGCCATCGACCCGGAAACAGCTTTGATCGATCCCAACAATCAGAGCAACATTCCCGGGCTCGACGCTCTCGATTCAGCCGATCTGATGGTCCTCTTCACGCGTTTTCGGGAACTCCCCGATGCGCAGATGGCCCACATCGTCGACTACCTCGATTCCGGCAAGCCCATCATCGGAATCCGCACCGCGACCCACGCCTTCCGCTACCAGCGCAATCCCGACAGTCCTTACGCAAAGTACGATTTCCAGAGTCGGGATTGGCCCGGGGGCTTCGGCCGACAGGTTCTCGGGGAGACCTGGGTCAACCACCATGGGAAGCACGGAGAGCAGAGCACCCGGGGCGTCGTCAATCCGGATCATGCCGATCACCCCGTCCTGCGCGGAGTCGGGGATATTTGGGGTCCGACCGACGTCTACGGCGTCACCGAATTGCCCGAAGGGTCGCGGGTTCTCGTCTGGGGACAGGTCGTGGAGGGCATGAGTCCCGACGACCCGCCGCTCCAGGGAGCCAAGAACGATCCCATGATGCCGCTGGCCTGGGTTCGCCACTACCGCGGCGAAACCGGTAACACCTCGCGCATCTTCTGCACCACCGCCGGCGCCTCGGTGGATCTGCTGAGCGAGGGTCTTCGTCGCCTCCTGGTGAACGCCGTCTATTGGGGTCTGGGGATGGAAGAAGAGATCCCCGACAGCAGCAACGTGGAGATCGTGGGAGACTACCAGCCCACCTTTTTCGGCTTCCACCCAGAGAGCGAGTACTGGCGCGAAAAGGCGCTCCGCCCCTCCGACTGGCGACTCCCCTAGGCGCGGATGACGTCCACTCCCGACCATGCTCGTGCCACGGCAACTCGACAGTGATGGAGCCGGGCCGGTAGACTTTCGGCGTGAGAAGTTCCCGGTTTCTGTTGCCATTCCTGTCATTCGTTCTTCTTCTTTCGGCCTGCTCGCTCTTCCAGCCGCAACTCGAGCTCGAGAAGGGCGATCGCGTCGTCATCATCGGCAATACGCTGGCCGAGCGGATGCAGTACTTCGGCCACTTCGAGACCCTGCTGCATTCCCGTTTCCCCGAACACCAACTGGTGGTCCGGAATCTCGGCTATTCGGCCGACGAAGTCGCTTTTCGTCCCCGCTCGCTGAACTTCGGCAGTCCCGACGACCACTTGGCCATGTGGGAGGCTGACGTCATCCTGGCCTTCTTCGGGTTCAACGAGTCATTCGCCGGACCGGAGGGACTCGACGAGTTCAAAAGCGATCTCGAGCAGTTCATCGTCCACACCCTGTCGCAGAGGTACAACGGCGAGAGCGCGCCCCGGCTGGCGCTCGTCTCGCCCATCGCCCACGAGTCTCTCGACGACAACTTTCCCGACCCGGGAGCGAACAACGCCAACCTGGAGCTTTATGCCCGGGCCGTCCAGGACCTGGCTTCCCAGCACGGCGTCGTTTTCGTGGATCTCTTCCACCGTCACCTGAGACTTCATGAAAGCGGCGAGCAGCTCAGCTTCAACGGAGTCCATCTCACCGAGGCGGGAGACGCGAGAATCGCCCGGCTGCTGGACGAAGAGCTGTTCGGAGCGCACCCCGATCCGGACGGCGCCTCAGCCCGGCTGAGGGCGGAAGTCAACGAGAAGAACTTCGTTTTTTTCCATCGCTATCGAGCGGTCAACGGTTACTACATCTACGGCGGCCGTTCGCAACGCGACAACGGCAATCCTCCCTTCACCGACGCCTATGTGCTCGAGAACGAACGCCGCAAATTGGACGACATGACGGCCATACGGGATCGGCGCATCTGGAGCGTGGCCGCAGGGCGGACGGTGGCGGAGACCATCGACGACAGCGCGACGCGCCCCCTCTACGACGTCCCCACCAATTTTCAGGAGCCAACCAGGATCCTGCCGCCCGAGCAGGCGATTGAGACTTTCCGGCTGGCGCCCGGCTATGCGGTCAACCTGTTCGCCAGTGAAGTGGAGTTTCCGGAACTCAAGAACCCGGTCCAGTTGACCTTCGATGCCAGGGGCCGTCTCTGGGTCCTGACGATGCCCGACTATCCGATGTTCCAGCCGCCCCAGCGTCCCAATGACAAACTGGTGATTCTCGAGGACACCGATCAGGACGGGCGAGCCGACAAGCTGAAGGTCTTCGCCGACGGGCTGCACGTGCCCACCGGATTCGAGTTGGGCGACGGCGGAGCCTACGTCGCCCAGCAGCCCAACCTGATGTTCCTCAAAGACACGGACGGCGACGACAAGGCGGATGTCCGCGAACTGATCCTGCATGGGTTCGATTCGGCGGATTCTCACCACTCCATCAGCGCTTTCACCTGGGGGCCGGGCGGCGGGCTCTACATGCACGAGGGGACCTTCCACCACACTTCGGTCGAGACTCATTCGGGGCCGGTGCGCAACGCCCACGGCGGCGTCTACCGCTTCGACCCGACGACTCACAACTTCGAGACCTTCGTCAGCTACAACTTCGCCAATCCCTGGGGACACGTCTTCGACGCGTGGGGGCAGAGTTTCGTGGCCGACGCCTCGGGAGGCGCCAACTACTTCGCAACGGCATTTTCGGGTAAAGCGCCCCAGTTCACCGGGCAGCCCGATTTCGGACCCTTCAAGTTCGTCAACCGTTCCCAGATGAAGCAGTTCATCGTCAAGAGAGTCCGTCCCACGGCGGGGTGCGAAATCGTCTCCAGTCGCCACTTCCCGCCCACGGCACAGGGCAACTTCCTGCTCAACAACGTGATCGGATTCCAGGGAATTCTGCAGCACAGAATGGAAGACGAGGGGTCGGGGTTCAAAGGGACCGAAATCGAGCCGATTCTCTTTTCGAGCGACCGAAACTTCCGACCCGTCGACCTGCAGTTCGGTCCCGACGGGGCGCTCTACGTGGTCGACTGGTTCAACCCGCTGGTCGGACATATGCAGCACAACCTGCGCGACCCCAACCGCGACAAAACCCACGGCCGGGTTTGGAGGATCACCTACCCCAGTCGTCCTCTGCTCACGCCTCCCTGGATCGAAGGCCAACCGGTCGAGGCTCTGCTCGAACTTCTCAAAAGCCCCGAGGACCGGACCCGCTACCGGGTTCGGCTGGAGTTGCGAGAGCACCGGAAGATGGACGTCTGGCAGGCGATCAACAGATGGGTCGAGGCTCTCGATCCCGACCAACCCGATTACGAGCATCATCTACTCGAAGCCCTTTGGGTCCTGCAGCACCACAACGCTGTGGACGAGGAGCTTCTGAAGCGCACGCTTCGCTCGCCCGACTACCGGGCCAGGGCCGCGGCCACTCGCGTCCTGAGTCATTGGAGGAAGCAATTGGAGGACGCCCTGGAGTTGCTCGAGATTAAGGTTGACGACGAGCATCCCCGGGTTCGGCTCGAGGCGGTCCGTGCGACCAGCTTCTTCACCGATCCGGAGGCTGCGCGGATCTCGCTGCGGATCCTCAATCACCCCATGGACGACTATCTCCACTACACGCTGGGAGAGACGATCCGCACCCTTCAGCCCTACTGGCAGCCGTTTGTCGTTTCGGGGTCGCCACTGGCTGAAGATGCAACAGGTACGGAATACCTGCTGAGCAGGCTCGAAGTCGACGATCTCGAAAAGGTGGCGCGCAACGAGGCGGCTTATCGAGCGTTCTTGTCACGGCCCGGCGTCAAGGCGGAGCATCGGGCCGAGGGGCTCATCGGTCTGGCCGAATCGAATGCGACCAGCCCCGTGGTCGAGCTGATCAAGGCGATCCGCCGGATCGATTCAGCAGACTCGGATGAGGCCGAATCCGTCTTGCTGGACCTGGGCCAGATGCTTCAGCAGCCTTGGCTTGCCAGGGAAAAGGAGAGGCGGGGAGATCTGAAAGGGCTCCTCACCTCGAAACGGGCGCTCACTCGAAGGCTGGTTTGGGCCGGTTTGATCGCTTCCGATCAGGACGCGGAAGCCGTTTGGAGCGAAGCGGGTTCCTCCAGCGCCAAACAGGAAATCCTCGAGAGCATTCCCTTGCTGCTCAATCCCTCGGTTCGGCTCTGGCTCTTTCCCAAGGTCGCGGAGATCCTCGAGAATCCCTCCGACACCGGCTCCCGGTCGAGCTCTCAGTCGTTGCGCCGGGCCGCGATCGAAGCGCTGCCTTCGATCGAGGGCCGCGAAACAGAGTCGATGCGAATTCTTGTCGAACTCATGGGGACCGGACCGGCCGACCCCCTGCCCGTTCGATCCGTCCTCCGTTTCCCCAGGG
>JBFGHF010000407.1:0-4561 GCA_041578355.1 Acidobacteriota bacterium | reverse complement strand
TGCTCGCTCCTCCCTCCTCGGCCTCCGTCACAGCTATAATGAGCGTACCTGGTCCGCCCGCCGGCGGACGAGGTTCGACCTTCGAGGAGATGGCCCGTGCCCGACGCCGACACCTTCCCGGCCCTCTCGATCCGGCAACCCTGGGCCGATCTGATCCTGTGGGACGTCAAGGACATCGAGAACAGGAGCTGGTCCACCCGGTTCCGGGGCAATCTGCTGGTCCACGCCGGCCGCCGAGTGGACCGCGCCGCCATCGGGCAGCTCGAGGACTGGTTCGGCGTGGTGCTGCCGGACGGCTACCAGCCGCAGACGGGGGCCATCCTGGGGCTGGTCGAGATCGTGGACTGCGTGACCCGGCACCCCCAGCCGGTTCTTCAGCGGCCCCTACGGCCTGGTGCTCCGTACCCCGACACGGTTCGCCCGGCCTTCCTCTGTCGGCTGGAAGATCCTTCCAGCACCTCGACGAAGTGCAGGATCTCCAAGGTCGCGAATGCCTCTTGCAAGACCTGCAAATCTACGGCCTGTCACCATCCGTTGGACTAGAGGAGCGCCGGCGGGATCAGGATCGGGCCGGCTACGATCAAAACTGCGAACCCTACGAGGAAAAGCACGAATCCGCTTGCGATAGTGCCTGGCCAACACGAGCGTCCCAGCGACACGCGTCCCCTGAACGCACCCACGACAGCAATCGTGGGCAAGCGTTTCCGGCTAAGCGCCGATTCAGAAAGTTGCCAATTCTCCCAAGCGCCGTTGCGCCAATGGCCGCATCCTTTCAGAGTGTAGTCGATTCTGTAGTCGCTCAAAGCCCCCAGTTTCAACAGACTTCCATAACTATCAACGGAGTTCAACAGAAGCCTTTGAAAACAAGAGACTTACGAATCAGCAACTTACAAAAAACCCGAGCACCTGCTTTGCAAGCAGGGGGTCGTCGGTTCGAGTCCGATACCCTCCTCCCGGCTTTTTACCGAGCCTGGGAACCGGACTGTCGCAGCCTGTCCCGATAGCGTGAAAGAAAGTAGTGGATGGTTTCGATTCGGATCCTGATGGAGCCGACCGGCTTGTTTTCGTCAATTTCCCGGAAAGAAAAAAAAGGCGTTCCCGAGCTTTCGACGATTTCTTCGATCACCGAGTAAGTCGGCGCATCGTGCCCACACTTGAAGCTCGACAGCTCCAGTGCCACCAGATTTGGATGTCGGGCCGTGAATTTTGCTGCCCAGATCTTGAGTGAACTGCCCGCGGCGTAGGCGTTCTTCCAGACATCGGTGATGTCCATCGGATGCTTGATAAGGCCCGCCCGAACCTCGCTGCCGAACAGCCGCTCCAGTACCCGAGGATGCTGAGGCAGCGTGCTCTGGGAGAAAATCGGATAGCCGAGTTTTTGAAGCTCTTCGAGGATCCCATGATTCAGCCCCGGGTCGTGATGGTAGCATCGCCCCAGCATGACGACTCCCAGGCGGCCATCTCCTTCCAGGCTCTCGAGTAGATCAGCGGCCAGCGTCTGGATCTCGGTCTCGTAGGCCTTCAAGGCCTTGATACCGGACTCCACGGCTCTCTCGTTCTCTGGCTCCGACAACCCGAGGACGGGGCCCCAACAGCAGAACATCTGACGGGTGAAGAGTTTGCGATCGTCCAGATTCACGAGCGGGTTCAAGTAGCGGATTCCCTTTTCCACGAACAGATCCGATTCTTTGCAGAAGGAAGCTTTTACCGCCTCCGGCGTGATGCTGACCGTGGGACAAGCATTCTTCGCCTGGACTTCGACCAAGGGGGAGCGCAGGACATCCAGCATCGGGAAGAACAGGCCGTCCAAGGGGCGCCGTCTGTGGTGGACTTCGATCAGGTTATGGACATGAGAATTGACGACCTTGGAGGGAAAACAGGGGTCGACCGCTCCTCTCCGAGCTCCCTCCCGATATAGCTGTTCGCTGGTGAAGTCGGAATAGACGATGTTTGCGGCCGCCAGGCCGAGGCTCTCCAGGTAGCCGCTGAAGAGCGGCGCAAAGTGGTAAAGGTCGAGCACCCGGGGGATGCCGATGCGAAGCCTTTTCCGGCGCCTCATGAGGGACACCCGGCGGCGGCTCTTCTCGGTCCATGCCCTCCCGGGAAGGGGGTCCGAGACACACCCCGGTCGCCGGGACGCCCATACCCGGCGGGCGGCTACCTCCACCAGGTTCGGATTGGCATCCTGGACTCTCTCGAGCCGCGCCTTGATCTGGCGCATCGAAGACACGTCCTCCACCGCCCCCTTCTCACAAGTGGACACGATCAATCGTTGCTCTCCGGGGCCCAGAGGGACCTTGGATTCTGTGCTGGGTCCCTCTCGAGCCGGGACTTCGAGGCGAAAATCGATGAAAGTCCTCAGGCAGCGGTTCTTGCAGAAGACACAGCGAGTATCTTCGCTCGAGGTCGTTCGGTAGGTGATCTGCCTGACCGCGTCCAGCCCGATGAACGTGGTTCGTTTCCCCTGGCACCAGAGGCGGCGGGCTTCCAGGGCGGCACCGATGGCGCCGGCCTCGCCGCAGTGTTCGTGGACCACGATGTCCGGCTCTTCCCCGGAATCTGCAAAGCGTTGGCGGATGAAGTCCACCTGAGCCTTGACGGCCGCCAGGTTGCGCTGGGTTCCTCCCTGCAGTATGAAGCGCTTCCCGGCCCGGGCCAGGTTGGGGATCTTGGCCACGTACAACCAGATGTTCTTGGGGAGTACTGCCGCCAGACCGGCGAGAATCTCCTCGGACGTCCAGCCCTGGCGCTGGAAGTTCACGATGTCGGCCTGGAGAAAAACGGCGCATCCGAAACTGAAGACGGGCATGAGACGGGCCGAAAAAGCGAGTTCGGCATACTCGTCCACCGCATGGCCGAGACCTTCCACCGTCGACTGGAGAAAATAGCCGTTTCCGGCCGAGCACTGCGTGTTGAGCATGAAGTCCTTGACCCGCCCGTCTTTCAGCACGATGAGTTTGATGTCCTGTCCCCCCACGTCCACAATGACGTCCGGATTGCGGTAGTACTCGAGCGCGGACTGGGCGTGGGCGGCCGTCTCCACGAGCGCTACGTCGGCCCGGATCACGTCCGCGAGAACATCTTTGGCGTAGCCGGTGGTGCCCGCCCCCAGTATCTTCAACCGGGCACCTTGACCCTCCACCTGGGCGCGGAGATTCTCGAGAACATCGATCGTCTCCTGAATGGGGTTGCCGCCGGAGAGTTGATAGGCCTTGCACAGCACCTGTTTGTTCTCCGAAAGCAACACGGCCTTGGTCGAAGTCGAGCCGCCGTCCAAGCCGATGAAAGCGGACACGTTCTGACCGCGGTCGAAGGAGGCCGGGTGAAAGCGGGGAAGCTGATAGCGGCGGGAAAACGTCGCCAGTTCCTCCGCCGAGCCGACCAGCGCGCTCGTCCCCGACCTGAGCTTTTCTTTGGTCCTGCCCTGGCGAAGGTATTCCTCGAGTTCGCGGGTGCCCTTGTAGCGCCCCGTCGACGCACTTTCTCCCCGGGCGTACTCGACAGCCCCCAGGGCGGCGAAATAGTGCCCGTCTCGGGGTGCCGTGACGAGTTCCTCGAGGCTCTTGTCGGACGGGACTTGCACACCCCTCTCCACCCACATCCGGGGGAGACTGTTGCGCCACGCCTCCCGCATGCCCCGTATGAAAGTGTTGGGGCCTCCCAGCAGCACCACCTGGGGATGCAGAGTGTGGCCCCGGGCCAGCACCGACAGATTCTGCACGATGATCGCCTCGAACAGGGAGGCCATCAGCTGCTCTCGGGTCGCTCCCAGCTTTTGGAGGCTGTTGATGTCAGTTTCGGCGAAGACTCCGCATTTGCCGGCAACCGAATACAGGCGAATCCCGCCGTAGCCTTGATCGCCGAGTTGGGACGGCGATATCTGAAGCTTGGCGGCGATCCGGTCGATGACAGCCCCCGTGCCCCCGGCGCACTTGTCGTTCATGGAGCAGATTCGGCGTTTGCCCTGGCCTTCAGGACCGGGCTTGAAAACGATGATCTTGGCGTCTTGGCCCCCCAACTCGACGGCCGATCTGGCCTCCGGATAGAGCTTCTCCACCGCTAGCGAGACGGCGTGTACCTCTTGTACGAATTTGGCGCCGACCAGGGGCGCCAGGCTGCGGCCGCCCGACCCCGTGAAGAAGATGCGACATCCGGGCCCGGCCACCCCTAGAGCCTCCATCCGCTCCAGGAACTCGAGGAGTTTTTCGGTTTGCCTCGTTTCGTGACGCTGATAGTCCCGCCAGACCATTTCATTGGCGCTGTCCACCGCCACGGCCTTCACCGTGGTCGAGCCGATGTCGACCCCGACCAGAGGTGAGTCAAAGGAGGCGCTCATTGGTCAGGATTCCTTCCGAGCGTCTGCAGGGGTCGCCTTGCCGTCCATCAGGTCGCTGACGTGTAAGACGAATTGAGCGGCGAGGCCAGCGATCCCGGGCCGGTTGGGAACGGGGTAGAAGGGCTTCCTCAGCTGCGGGACGCCGTCGCAGTAGCGGCGGATTTCGTCCAGTTCTTTGCCGGTGCTCTGGAGGACCTGCTGAAACTCCCTCCTGGCCGCGATCTT
>JBFGHF010000406.1:0-4562 GCA_041578355.1 Acidobacteriota bacterium | reverse complement strand
TGCGGTCGACTATGGCGAAATAACCATCCTCGTCCTGAACCGCCAAATCGCCGGTGTGCAGCCAGCCGTCGCGCAGTACGTGTCTCGACTCCTCGGGTTTGTTCCAGTACTCCTTCATGACCTGAGGCCCCTTGATGACGAGCTCACCCACGGCCCCCGGGTCGAGGGGCTTTGCGGTGTCGGCGTCGACCACCCGGGCGTCGGTGTCGCAGATGGGGACGCCGATCGTTCCGGTCTTGCGGCGCCCGAACACCGGATTGGCGATCGCCACCGGCGAGGTCTCGGAGAGCCCGTAACCTTCTACGAGCTTGCCGCCGGTCAGCTCTTCGAAGCGGGTCTGGACGTCGAGCGGCAAGGCGGCTCCGCCGCTGACGCAGAGTCGGATCGAATTGACGTCTTGAGGTTTGACCTGGGGGGAGTGATTGATGGCGTTGTACATGGATGGGACCGCGCAAAAGGTGGTGGGGCGATGCTTACGGATCCTCTTCAGCGCCTCGGCCAACTCGAAACGGGGCAGCAACACCATCGTGGCTTGCGATTGAACTGCCAAATGCAGGGCGGTCGTCATCCCGTAAGAGTGGAAAAATGGCAGTGCGCAGAGGATGACTTCTTTGGCGTCCTGGTAGCCCCTCAGCCAAGCCCGCGTCTGCAGCACGTTGACGACCAGGTTGCGGTGGGTCAGAACCGCGCCTTTGGAAATCCCGGTCGTACCCCCAGTGTAGAGAAAGATCGCCACCTGGTCGGGCTTCAGTTCCACTTCAGGAGCAGGCGGGTGGCGCCGTTTCATCACTTTTCGATAAAGAAAGACCCCGTTTCCCTCCTCGATGCGCACCTGGGAAGAACGGTTCTTGATCCCGTAGAGCACGCCCAACACCCGAGGCAGGAATTCCTTGACGCCCGCCACGATGATCCGCTTGACGGCGGTCGAATCACGCACCTTCGCCACCCGAGGATAGAGCTGATCGAGCACGACCACCGTTTCTGCGCCCGCATCGTTGAGCTGGTATTCGAGTTCCCTTTCCACGTAGAGCGGATTGGTGGGCACCAATACGGCGCCCAACCGCATCACCGCAAAATGGGCCACCGGGTAGAGTGGAAGATTGGGCAGGATCAAAGCCACGCGGTCGCCGCGGCGCACGCCCATCCTGTGGAGAGCGGAAGCGAAATGCTCGACCCGCTGTCCCAGGTCGCGAAAGCGCTGCCTGGCGCCGAAGAAGAGAGTCGCGTCCCGCTTGGGCTGCAGCCGAACGGCGTCCTGCAGCATTCCGTAAAGCGTCGTGTCGGGGTATTCGAGAGTCCTGGGGACTCCCTCGTCATAATACTGCTGCCAATCCCGTTGCAATGGAATCCTCCTCTCCGTCTTTGGGAGTCGGTCGAACATAGCAAAACCGATCGGGCTCGCGCACGTCCCAGAGTGTCGAAAAGGACGGCAACGGCGCCTGCACTGGAGCGCGGAAGCGCAGCAGAGCGAAGCTTCCGCCCTTGCAGAAGCCGATGCGATTCATTCAAACAGGTGGACAGGGCTGCCGCACTCCAAGTGTGTCGACGCTATGGATGATCGTCGAGAAGCCGCCGCATGACGCCTTGCAAGCCGCAAAGCCAGTCCCGCGGAACCGGTTCAGCGGATCTCGCCACGCGAAATCCTCCGCAGGGTCTGTCCGGGACGCCGGGCGTTGCGGGCGATCAGTTCGGTGCGCTCTTCGAGAAACTTTCGCAAGAGCAGAATCTCGCGGTCTCCCAGGGCTTGCCGCGACAGGGTCACGTCTTCGTCGATCATCAGGTGAGTCGCTCCCTCTTCCCGGAAAAACCGGACCAGGTCTCGCAGATCATCCGCCTTCTCCAGTGCTTGTCCCAGCCGGTAGTACTCGAAGACGAAATCAGCCTGCCACGGGCAGTCGAGCAGGTAGCCGAAGTTGCTCATGTTGACCAGGTAGAGCAGATCCTCGGCGCCGACTTGCCGATTGGCTTCCCGATAAAGCGACGAACTGGGAACCCTCCGGGCTTGGTATTCTTCCGCATCTTCTCTTCCGCGCCAGTAATCCCAGGGTTCTTGACGGCCGACTTGTGACACTCCCAGCCCCAGATTCAGGACGATCAATACCAGAGCCGTTCCGGTCCACCATGGGCTCTTCCGCTGCTCGAGCCCCCAAGCCAAAAGGAAGCTCAAAAGCGGCAGGACGGGAAGCAAAAAGCGAACCTGCTGGGTGGTGATCGCCCAGTAGAACAAGAAGAGCAAGCTGCAGAAAGCCAGGGCGCGGACCAGGGCCCGCTCCCAGAGAGCCCTCAGCAGGAAAGGAGTCAGTAGGAAGACGGGGCCCACAATTCCATCGTAGGCGCGAGGCTCGTTGAAGCGCGCGGTGAGAAACACCAGAATCGGCGACAGCAGTTTTCCGGCCCGGGTGTCGCCGCTGCCAAAGCGGGACAACCATTGAAGAAACAGATCGCTCCGGGCAGGGTCCCAGTTGAGGGTCGGCGCCAGCTCGAAAAAACCAATGTTGAAAGGAAACAGCGGCCATCCGGTGAGGAACCAGTTTCGCGCCAGATAGGGGCACACGACGAGTACCCCCAAGGCCGCGACGGCGGCCGCCTCCCAGGGTATGTCGGAGCGGTCGCTGCGCAGCCGGGCGACCAGCAACAGCAGAAGGAGAAGCAGCATCCACTGCAAACCTGTGTATTTGGTCGACCAAGCACCGCCCGCCATCAACCCGGCGGGCAGGACCCAACTCCACCCGGATTCGATAAAACGCCATATGGCGTAAAGCGACAAGAGTGCATAGAGAACGAAGGCCAGATCGACGTAGGCCCAAGCCGAAACCACCATGATGGTGGGGACGGAAAGCCAGATCAACGACGCCATCGCCGAATAGGCCCGGCTTAAGCGGCTGCGCGAAAATCCGTAAACGGCCAAGGCCGTCAACAGCCCGAACAGAGCGTGCACCATTCGGGCAAAGGCCTCTCCCCCCATCATGAACAGCATCTCTCCCAGTTGGGGAAAGTAGGCATAGATGTTGTTCTGGAAGACGACTTGGCCCCCCGCTTGATAGAGCCGCCGCGGAACCTCGAGGTGATAGACGATTTCGTCGATCGAGGTCGCGGGCAGCACGCTCAAGAGAGCGATCCAGCCGTAGTAGGCGAGCAGGAAAACCACGCTCCAGCGAAACAGACGGTTCTCGCCGAGCCCTTTTAGCGTTCGCCATAGCCCCCCGACACGTAGAGCTTCGACCGCCGCGAAGGGCAGCAGCGAGGCCCAGAGAATTCGAAGGCCGATTTCCGAGACGACTTGCAGCAGAACGCCCGCAAGAACGATGTGGGAGACGAGCAGCAGGCCCAGAGCCGAATCCCCGGCAATGCTCAAGGCGGGGTGCTGATAAGCCCAGCGCGAACCGCGCAGCAGACGTCCCAGGGAGTGGGAGGAGAGTGCCAGGACACCCACCAAAAAAACCGCCCAAAACAGCTCCAGCAGCATACCTGTTGTTGATCCCTATTCCGATTGCGATGGCGATTCCGACGCCGGTCGCAAGACGCGGGCGAAGAATTCCGAGACCTTCTCGATGTATCTGTCGGAGTGGCGGCGGTAGGCAGCCCCGTGCCCCGCATCTTCGAAGAAAACCAGCTCTTTGTCCGGGTGAGGTATGGCCTCGAAGACAGCCCTCGCGGTGTCGGGACCCATGCGGCGGTCCTCTTGGCCGTAGATCAGAAGGAAAGGCACAGGCTTGGCCGTTTCAAGGGCACGGCGCACATCCAAGTCTCGAGGAGAAAAGCCGCTCAGCCGGCCCAAGCGCCAAACAAAAACGTTGGAAAACGGGAAGGCGGGTAATTGGACGAAGAGCCTGACGTGGGCATCCACAGTCCCCCGTAGAGTGAGATAGGGGCTGTCGGCAATCACCGCCCGTGGAGGCTGAGGCAGCTCCGGCAGTGCGAGGATGGAGGCCACGGCACCCATCGATACGGCCGCCAACACATAATCTCCGGGACGCTCCCCGAGACCGTAGCCCACAGCCGCTTTCACGTCGAGCCGCTCGTAATAGCCCAGCGAGATCGATCGGCGGCCACTGGTTCCGTGACTACGGAGATCGAAGAGAAGCGCCGGGTATCCTTTTTGATTGAGCACACAGGCCCTCTCCACCACCTCCTCAGGCGTGATCAATCCCAGGTTCAAGGCAGGCGTCAGAACAGAGTGGAAGAGAATCGGATCGCGGACGGAAAGAGCGTCTTCGTACTTTCCGAACAGCCGGAAGCGGTCGTCCAAGAACTTCCGCAGCCACGCCAGGGCGCTGCGTCGCGTGGTGGGCAGCCACCACCCTTCCAGGGAGAGTTCCCCTGGATGCGATGCGAAAGCCTCGTTCACCAGGGGAATCACGGCCTTCACGTGATCATGCGGCTGAGGAAACCTGGTCTCTGGAAGAACCTGCGCGGAGGGAAGCGGCTCGCGATTCTCGTCGTCGAAGGACCAGCGTCCACCCTGGGGGTCATCGCCATTCATCAGGATTCGCAATCGCTTCCGCTGCCATTTGTAGAAGGAAGCCATGAACGGCCTGTTGTTGTCGAGCCAGTGGGCGAAT
>JBFGHF010000405.1:0-4565 GCA_041578355.1 Acidobacteriota bacterium | reverse complement strand
CACGCTCCTCGGCGATGCTTTGAAGCAGAAAAAAGAGCAGCACGAACACACCGACGGACGCGGCCGCCGGGAGGCTCACACCCGACCGGCCCATCAGCAGGGAGTGGAGCACCACGTAGCCGAACCCCGCCAGCAGCAGCGTCTCGAACGGTTTGAGGCTCCCCGGCAGGCGGAGCGGACGGCTCAACAAGTACGCGACTGCGAGCGCCGCTACCATCAGAGTCAGGAACACGTCTTTGGGGGTGCGGAACTGGTCGAAGCCGCCGGGGCTGAAGACCAGGGGCAGACCGGCGAAGAGGATGCCTGCCAGTACGGGCAGCGGATCGAAACGGCTTTCGGCTTTCGATTTGGAGCGGCGGACTTTATACTTCAAGGCGTGAATTCACCGGTCCAGAGTCGTCTTCCGCAGTGACATTGCGACGTCCATGCTAACAGTTTTGGCTGCCAATCGGTACTTGATCCGCCAGCTTGTGGCACGCGATGTTCGGCTACGCTATGTCGGTTCTCTGGTCGGCTTTTTCTGGTCGATTCTCAACCCGCTTGTCCAACTCGCTCTCTACACCGTGGTCTTCGGTTCCATCCTCGGGGCACGCTTCGACGAGGATCCGTCGATCGGGCGCTTCGCTCTCTACATCTTCTGCGCATTACTGCCCTGGATGGCCGTACAGGAGGCCGTGACCCGCTCAGCCCGGACGTTCATCGAGAACAGCAATTTGATTCACAAGGTGCGCTTCCCTCTTCAGGTGCTGCCCGAGACACTGGTGATCTCGGCATTCATTCATCAGTGCGCCGGGACTCTGATCTTTGCGGCGGTGGTGCTCTTCGTACAAGGGCTGCCTGCCGCACTTCTGCTGCTGCCGCTGCTGTTTCTATTCCAATTGGCCATGATGAACGGTATCTGCCTGGCGATGGCCTGCCTGAACGTCTTTTTTCGCGACATCGCCCAAGTGCTCGGCGTGGCCTTCATGTTCTTTTTCTGGATGACCCCGATCGTCTACCCCCGCTCCAAGGCGCCCGCAGTCTTTGCCTGGGTGCTCAACCTCAATCCCCTGACGCACATGGTCGAGGCCTACCGCTACGTCTTCTTGGGTCATCCCGTGCCCAGCCTGGCCGGATTTATCTACTGGGCCGTCTTCTGCCTCCTCGCTTTGGGACTCGGCAGAATGGTCTTCCAAAGGACCAGGCGCACTTTGGTGGATCATATTTAGGGAGACACCGGTGGTGCGGCTTCGCTCAACCACCGGCACAGGAGGTTCGCACCCCGGCTTCGGCGAAAGTTCAGGCACCCCTGCCTGTCAATCCGCAATCGGGAAAAGATTCCACAGCCTGGAAGGCTGTGTTCCGCCGGAGACGGCGAACAGTCATCTCCTCCGATTCGGCATGGGAACCGTGGAGTAGACGCGGCCATTCTTGGTCTTGAGTATCGTCAGGATGATATCTCCGCTGCTGCTGACGACCAACGACCCGCGGTCGGGAACGGACGAGAAGAGCTCCTCCGAATCGACGAAGAAGGCCGTCTGCAAACCCGGGTCGAGCAAAATCGGTGACGCCCCGTTGCTGCGTTGCGCCTCGTCGACGAGCTTGAGGTCGATCTCGGCAGGCTGGTCGCTCAGATTCACCGCGGCCACCGCGAATCCCTCGGAGCGGTCGAAGGGGGCTACGAAGGTGCGGCGCGGAGTAGCCGAGAAGATCGGCACTTCGGTGTGCAGCTCTCCCGCCTCGTTGACGAGGCGATAGAGCACTTGGCTGTCCAGGCGCAGATCCGACTCGATCCGGGCCCATCCCTGACGAATCTGCTGACCGCTGAAACGCAGCACCGAAGCGGACTCGGCCAGCACCGAGATCGGATCTCCCGACCACACTTCTCCGTTGACTCGCAGGTCGGACTCTTCGCCGCCCTGGAAAAGCGGATTGCCCAGGGAGTCGAAGAACTCGATCTTTATGTCGTCCGCAGCGACATCGTTGTGGTTGGCGATCACCAGGACCGTCTCGAAGAACTCGTCATCGGAAATCCTGCCCACGGCGATCTGCGGATGGAAGATCGGGGCGATGCGGACCTGGACCGAAACCTCCACCGCATCGGACTCGAATCCCTGATTGTGGACCACCAAGCGAAAGGCCAGCGTCTCGGGCCCGCCGGGCGAGGAGGCGAGGAATCGGAAAGCGGATCCGCTCGGATCGCCGACAAGGCTGACGGGCGTACCCGAGGTCTGCTGCCAGTCGTAGTGGAAAGCCACTTGGCTTCCATCCTCGAGCCGGGTCTGACTGGCGTCGAGGGTGACCACGCTTCCTTCTTCCACCACCTCGCCCGGCTCGAGGATCTCTTCATCGACCGTTATCTCCACCTCCGGCATGGGGGTGAGATTGCGATAAGTGATGACAAAACTCATAGAAATACTGTCACTCGCTCCCTGATCGTCCACCACCGTCACATTCAACGTAAGCCTTCCGCTGGTTCCGGCATGGATCTCGAGCTTTCGCTTTCCCTCTCCCTGGCTTGCGAGCAGCACGCTTCCGCTCAGGATTGCGTCCTGTCCCAGCACGAAGGAATGCGAAGCCACCGACCCGTCCGGATCAGAGCTGGCCCCGGAATCCAGAAAGACGACCGCTGGAGCGATGACCTCGACTTCGACGCCACCGTCGGGGACGGGCTGGAACGACTCGCCATCCTCCATGAGATAGGACAAACGAGCCGCCGGAGGCTCGTTCGGTTCGGGCTCCGGCTCGGGGTCGCTGGGCTTGTCCGGGTCGGGATCCGGCTCGGTGGCGCTGGACGCCTGCAGGGTGATCCCCACGCTGTACCGGGTGCCGCAGCTCGTGGCGTCCACGACCAGGACGCTGAGGCCGACTTGGGTGTCCTGTTCGACTTTCGGGGCCGTCACGTTGACCGTGGCATTCTGACGCAGGCTGAGATTGTCGTTGGTCAGCACACCTCCGCCGCTCTCCACGTCCCACTGGAAGTTCACCCCGGTGATGCCGAAGGAATTGACGCTGTTGTCGGGGTCCCTGGCGTTCTGGGCGGATACGCTGAAGCTGTTACCGCTGGGGACGATCAGTGCCAGCGGCACTTGTGCCACCGCAGGCGAGTTCCCGGCGTCGCCGCAGACAAGGACCCCCGGCGAGTCCCCCCCACCATCCGGTGGCGGCAAGGGAACCACCGTTCCACCTTGTTCGCTGACCAGCACTTGCACATCGGACGTGTCCTTCTGACCCGCGGAATTGCTGGCGGTGAAAACGAAATCGAGAACGGTGTCGACCGAAGGAGCTACGAAGGTCGTCGTCCTGGCCGTGGGATCGGCAAGCTGGACGGCTGGTCCGCCGGTGGTGGAGCTCTGCACCCAACTGTATGTGAAATCGCTGCTGGGCTGAGTCATTTCCGCCGCGAGAGTGACCGTCTCTCCAAAACGGGCGTGGGCGGGTGCAGCGAAAACGTCGCGAATGTCGGGGACCGGCTCCGGATCTTCCTGCGCAGGCTGCACGTAGACCGTATAGGAATAACTGAGGACGTGGAGACCGTCGGCGACGTGCAGATGGATCTTGATGCTCATGGGCGCCGACATCCGCGGGACGCCCAGTGTCGCATAATCGCTGTAATGCCCGTTGATCACCAAGGAGGCGCTGATCGGTCGGCCTCCCTCTCCGTTGAGGCCGGGTCCGATCGACTCCACCTGCCAAAGGAAGTTCACAGGAGTGCCGTCGGGGTCGTAGCTGTCGGTGGCGTCGAAAGCGATGTAGTCACCGGTCTCCATGGGCACGTTGGGTTCGAAGTTGGGCTTTACGATGACCACGGGGATCTGGTTGACGCCACCTACTTGCAGCTCAAAAATGTGCTCGGCTGAGTCGACACCGTCGGACACCGTCCCCCTTACCCGAATCACTTCACCCTGATAGGAGGGGTTGGGGAAATTGGGACCCGCGGGAAGACTGATGAACGCAGAGTTCGATCCCGCCGCTTCGAGTATGGCAATGTTCCCAGGGTTGTCGACCATGACCCAGGAGTAGCTGAGTGCATCCCCATCCGGATCATGCGCACCGAGTGAAACGCGAATCGCCGCGGCCTCTTTGATTGTGAAAAAGGGGCTGAAGGAATCGATGACCGGGGCGCCCGCAAAAGCCGTGCCGCTCGAAAGCAATACCAATAAGATCCCAATGAACCCTCGTCTCATGCTTCACCTCGCAATAACCCAAGCAGCCTGGCGGGACAACATGGAAGGGAGATCGTCGGGCCGACGATCGGCTTCCCCATCGACAATCGAGTGCGACGCCCCATTTGCCTCTCTGCCCTGGGATGCGCTCCCGTCGGCCGCCCTTCTCTCCTATCGGCACCCCCAGGAAATCCTTCACCGATCGTCCGAGAACGGGCGCTCAACGGGAAGCCCGGCGATTATCGGCTGAAAACTCCGCGAGGTAAGTGAGCCGGAACACAGGTTGAAAGGGGGCGGGTCTTGGGGGCGAGGTTCGTCCCCGGACTCCGGACGGGTGGTGGGACTGGGCGGCGTCCCGCGACCCGAGGCGCCGGCCTCCGAAGACCGCGGCGCGAATGAGGGGCGAGGTTCGTCCCCGGT
>JBFGHF010000404.1:0-4570 GCA_041578355.1 Acidobacteriota bacterium | reverse complement strand
GATAGAGCGCCACTCCCCCTCCTTGCCGATTGGGAAAAGCACTTATCTTAGACCCGTGCCGATTGGACCGGACACTTCACTTGCTAAAGCCACCGGACAGATCACATGCTAGCGACACGCCTCGAATAATTCCTTGTGTCTTGGTTTTCCCTGTGCTACCTATGGTGGGTACCGCCAACCATTTTTCGGAGTTTGAAAAACCAGCGGCGTACTCCGGTCCGTCGTGGAAGGGTCGACTTTAGGAGGTTTATCAATGCACGACACCCCCAACAACGAATCTTCGTCCGAGTCTGCGGTGGATATCGTTCTCCACCGGCACGTAGCGGAGGATCTCCATAGTCATGTTCGCCGGGCGGCCGGACCGCCTCCTCCTTCCGATCCCCCTCCACCGAGTGGCGGAGGCGGAGGCGGGACTCCTCCGCCCTCAGAGCCTCCACCTCCGGGAGGCGGGGGCGGGTCGGCTCCTCCGCCATCGGAGCCTCCACCTCCGGGCGGCGCGGGCGGCGAGACACCTCCACCGGGTGGAGACGCGGGAGCGGGAGCACCCCCTCCCCCGGCCAGTCCGTCGGAGAACCGTACGCTGATGCTGGTGCTCGCCTACCTTTGGATCTTGGCTCTGATCCCGCTGCTGGTCGAGACCGACGACGAGGAGATCCAATGGCATGCCAAGCACGGCATCATCCTGACGGTCTTCTGGATTATCATCAGCGTGGCTCTCACCATACTCACCACGCTCACGGGCGGAATTCTGGGCTGTATCACTTGCTTCTATCCGTTGGTTGTTTTGGGCATTCACATCTATCTGATGGTGCAGGCTGTCAACGGGAAGAAGGTGAAGCTGCCGGTCGTCTCTGATTTCGTGGATCAGTGGAAATAAACTTCGCCAGTCCGATGCTCAGGAGGACGGCCGCCGCCGTCCTCCTGCTCGTGCTGCTCGTACCGACGGGATTGCCGGTGCGGGCAGAGCTGGCTGCGATCCGCGCCTACCAGCATTTCGGGTCGCCGCTGACTGGGCGCTTCGTCACCTGCCGCTTTCAACCGACTTGTTCCCACTACGCGATAGAGAGTCTCGAGACGAGGGGCTTCTGGATCGGCAATCTCAAGATCGCCGGACGGCTCACTCTCTGTTCCCCGCTGGGCGCCGCACTGGACCTTCTAAGCGGCAAGTAGTTCCTCGACTCCGCGCACCGCTTCGCTTGGTCAGTGGCCCGAGAATGCGCGATCCGAGGGTGAAGAGGTGGACATCATTTTCGACCGTGCTGGCCAATACTACTTGGCCGAGCCGAGATGGACGGCCGAAGAAATCAAAACCAAACACCTCAGGGATTTCGAGGAAAACTCAACGAGAGACTCGCGAGTACGATCGGCTGCTTTTTGTCAATGAGTGGATTCACTAAAGGTGCGGTCGCCCACGCGGAGAAGATATTCTCCCGAAAAAGTCTCGTCTTGCTCTTTGGTCCAAGGGACATCGGGAACTGGCTTGCCTCCCGAACGTGAGACCCAGCCCATCTTCTTTCACATTGCGAGGCGCTTGCTACCCGGCAAACCCGATCAGGAAGATGCCGTACAAACCGCGTTTGTGCGCTCTCTCAAGCGCTCTGAGCCGTTTGCCAGCCGCAGGTTCCATGCCAAGCGCTATCTCTGCCTGGCTGTGCACCAGAGCGCCCTGGACATGGCCAGAAAAGAGTTTGTGAACTTGTTCGCGTGCGCCTACAGGCTAATCAGCCTGCGGAATCTCGCGACTCTCTGTGTGTTCAGCTTCGGGGAGTGGTTGTTGCTCTCGGGATGCCAGAAGAGGATCTTGAAGGCTTGGCCATCTCGGGTTTTCCGGATTTCCCAGCGGCTGATAGAGCAGTGATCGCGGGGCTCGTCGAGTGATGGTCAGAGCTTCTGCTTGATCTGCGATAGGCAGTGAATCCCCACCGACTCCCGCTGCAACGGCGGCGGATCAGGTGCTCCGGTAGTTGGTGAACTTCATATCGATGCCGAAGTCCTTCTCCCGGAGTTGGGAGATGACCTCTTGCAAGGTGTCGCGATCGCGGCCGGAGATGCGCAGGCTGTCCCCTTGAATGGCCACCTGGACCTTCAGGCCCAGGCGTTTGACGAATTTTCCGATCTCACGGGCCTTCTCGTTGGGGATGCCCTGCTGAATCTGGACTCTCTGCCTCACCGTTCCTCCCGAGGCCGATTCCAGGGCGCCGTAGGAGAGGGCCTTGAGCGAGACGCCGCGCTTGACGAGCTTCTGCTGAAGGACGTCGTTGAGCGCCTGCAGCTTGTACTCGTCGTCTGAGATCAGGACAAGTTCGTTGTCCTCCAGCGCCACGCTGCTGCTGCTTCCCTTGAAGTCGAAACGCTGTCGCACCTCCTTGGAGGTGTGGTTGAGAGCGTTCTGCACCTCGCTCAAATCGGTTGTGGAGACCACATCGAATGAGTTTTGCTTGGCCATGGGATCCTTTCGCCCGGAACAGGCTCGCCGCTTGCGGCCCGCATCGATTCGATAGATCGTGCCGGCCGCCGCGGCCGAGACCTTCAGCGCCCTTCTTCGCTCACCTCACCCTCGGCGATCACGATCTCGACGCGGCGGTTGCGGCGTCGGCCGTCGGCCGTCGAATTGTCGGCGATGGGACGTGTCAAGCCGTATCCGAAAGACCTCATCCGCTCCGGCGAGACGCCTTGCTGGGCCAGAAAGTCATGAACACTGGAGGCCCGCTTGCGCGAGAGTTCCAGATTGTAGTCCGCCGAACCCGTGGAATCGGTATGCCCCTCGATGCTGAGCCCGAGGTCGGGCATGATCAGGAGGATCCCGGCCAACTTGGCCATCACGACTTTGGCCTCTTGCTTGAGAGTCGCCTCATTCAAATCGAAGAGGATGTCGGGCAGACTGAGGATCGTGCCACGTGCCGACTCACGAGTTTCGGCCACCAGCGAGAGAGCGGATTGGAGCCTATCCTCGACTTCTCTCTTGGCTCGCTCGATGCGCTGGTTCTCCTCTAGGATCCGGGCCTTCTCTGTTTCCAGCCGATCGATCTCCGAACCAAGATTCTGCAGGGAGCCCTGCAGCTCGGTCTGCTGGTTCTTCATATCGAGCAGCGCCGACTCCAGCCGGGTGCGTTCCTGGCTGATTCGCTGTTTGTCCTGCTCGATCTGCCGGAGTTGCCGGTTGGCCGCTTCGACCGCGGATTCCGCCTGACGCTTTTCCGACTCCATTCGAGTGAGCGCTTGGCGGGCGTCTCGCTCCACCTCGTCGGCCCGTGCCTCGGCCTGGGCCGCCTGTGCCCGAGCTTGCTCCGCCTGCTCGCGGGCCTGCGTCGCTTGAGCCTCGAGAGCCTCCATCTCGCTTTGACGCCGGGCGATCAGCTCCTCGAGCCGTTCCGCTTCCTTGTTTCTCAACGTGATCTTGATTGCCTCGTTGCTGGAAGCGACCGAACGTCGCGCATATTCCTGGGCGCCCCGGCGCGCATTGTTGCGCGACATGGTGTTGGCTTGCTGCAGTGAAATGGACGCCTCCCGATAGATCGAGGGAGCATATTCGTCGGCGCCCAAACGTCCGGCGATTTGATAGGCCTTCTCCGCCTGCAGGATGTCAAGAGGCGTCTTGCCGTCGTAACGGACAAAGTCGAGCCTCTCCATCCCGTGCTGCGGCGCTTCCACGAAGCCGTCGAATTCGATCTCGTCGGTCTGCACCGGGGGCCGGGGCCTGCCTGTGTTGTAGCTGATCACCAGCTCCGACGGCTTCTCCACCTGGTAGTAAGGCTCGGCCGTCACCATCAAGGCGAAGCTTCGCAGGCCGGTCGAGAACTTCAGATTGTCCTCGTCCCGCTCCGGGCGAACCCACAGTTCTCCCAGGTTCTCCGCCCGTCCGTCGCGGTTGATCGCCCAGACGACGTAGCAGGTCACGTCGCCGCCGACCAGGACCGCCGGCTTCATCGTGTCGTATTTGATTTCGATCCGTGCTTGCCCCTCTTGATAACCCACCTTGGCATTCATCCGAGCGCCGGGGACACGCGAGGTCAGGCTGAAATCCAGCTGCACGTCGCGGCGCTCATCGAAGCGAACGACGCTGAGGCTCGTCGGCGCCGCCACCAAAGAGGCGGACAACAAAGCCAACCCAAGGCCCAAAGACACAATGTTCTTTTTCATTACCAATCTCCCACTCGGCGCCAGCCGCCGAAACACCAAGCCACCCGGGACCCGCGGGACGGTGGCTCCTCAATTCAGCCGTTCAATGTGCTTTTCACACGATCGCGTTTGCTGCAAACCTTTTATTTTACCCGAGCGGGCGCCAAGTCCGACGGACGCGCCCCTCTGCGGGGACGGCTTTCCAGCCCGGGGTTCTCTTCGAATCACGAACAGGGATGCTCAAGACGTGCGTTGGGGTCGGACTTTTAGGCGGTGTTCCCAGCATCACGGGAAAGGATGCCGGCGTCACCAAACGGACCCATCGACCCTAATCGAAATGCTTCAGTTGCAGCTTTTCCGAGACCTTGTCGGTCTGGTCCACCACCGAGGCGGCGGCCACTCCCATGGCGATGGAGATCGCCTCGCTGACCTCTTCTTTCGAGGCGCCATG
>JBFGHF010000403.1:0-4576 GCA_041578355.1 Acidobacteriota bacterium | reverse complement strand
GGGACCCGGCTCAGCGCCAGGAGGTGGCTCCCTCGTTGCCACTTTGGGATCTGTTCGATAAACTCAAAAAAGAATTCCACAACACACTCATGCGAGGGGGAAAAATGTTGCAAGAGCCACAAAAGCCCGGTTTTGGCTGGAAGAAAGCAATGGTCTTGGGTCTGGTTGCCCTGGCAGCGGTGTTGATCTACTTCGAGCAACCCGCTCCGGGGGCGGAGCGTCCCCGGCCGATGTCGGAGACCTGGGCCCCGTTGTGTGGCAACGGCGCCACCACCGGCGGCATCAGTTTCAGCTCGACGATCAGTCTGATCAATCTGTCCACAACGACGTCTCAGGCATCGATCACCAGCTTCGGATCGTCGGGGTCTCCGATTCCTCTGCTCCAGGATCCCAACGGCGGGACTTCTGTAGATTCTGTTTTCGTCACCATTCCTCCCAGTGGCACAATGCAGATCGATTCGCTGAATCCAGACCCCAACGTACTCGAATCGGGATATCTGGGAATCTTCACTTCCAACCAGCAAGTCGTCACCCAAACCGAGTTTTCGATCTTTCAAAACAATCAGCTGCAGGCTCGGGCACAGATTCCAGCCACCCCCTTGTTCCAGGCGGGGTCGTTCCCCATCGGTCAGGAAGGCAGTACCGGCGTGGCCATCATGAACCCGATCTTCAATCCGGATGCCGCCGATGTGCAGATCGGGGTCGCCAATCAGGATGGGAAGATCTTCGACACCACTTCGGTCACGCTCGACCCGGGGGTTCAGATTTCCAGGTTCCTGGACCAGCTGAGTGTAGATCCTCTCGGGGCCACCTCCGCCGAGTTTCGCTCCACCCTGCCGATCGCGATCCTGCCTTTGAACCAGGACGGTCTCGTGCTGACCACGCAGAGCGTCTTTCCACCGCGGAACCTGCAGTCCTTGTTCCGGGAGGATTAAAGGGAGTGCGATTTTCGTGCAGCGCGGGCTGATTTCCGGCATTCCGGGAAGCGGTCTTTTCTCCGTCTGGAGCGCCGGCATTCTGCCCGCATTCGGGCGCAACCCGCGCTCCACTTCCCACGGGGCGCGCCGCGCCCCGTCAACCGCCGGTTTCCCTGACGGAGCAATTCGGTTAGGCTTCTGAATCCCGAGATTCGTCGAGAGAGGAAGAACCATGCATTTCCGAACTGCCGGACAGATCCTGCTTTGCGCTCTGTTGGCCGTCATCGACCTGTCTGCTCAATCCGAGAGCCCGCCGATCAACGCCGAAACTCTTCGCGGTCTGGAACTCAGAGGTGTGGGTCCGGCCGTGATGGGCGGCCGCATTGCCGACCTGGCCATCCACCCCGAAGACTCGAGTATCTGGTACATCGCGGTCGGATCGGGAGGCGTCTGGAAGACGGTCAACTCCGGCATCACCTGGACTCCGCTCTTCGACCGGCAGCCCTCCTACTCGATCGGATGCGTGACCCTCGACCCCTCCAACCCGGACACGGTCTGGGTGGGAACGGGAGAGAACGTGAGCGGCCGCCACGTCGGCTGGGGGGACGGCGTCTACAAAAGCCTCGACGGAGGTGGAACCTGGAAGCGCGCGGGGCTGGAGAAATCCGAGCACATCGGCAAGATCCTCGTCGATCCGCGCGACGGCAGTGTCGTTTTCGCCGCGGCCGAGGGTCCGCTCTGGTCCTCGGGCGGCGAACGGGGGCTCTACAAGTCCGACGATGGGGGAGCCTCCTGGGAAGCCGTGCTCACCCTGGACGAAGACACGGGGGTGACCGACGTCGAGTTCGATCCTCGTGATCCGGACGTTCTCTATGCAGCCAGTTACCAGCGGCGCCGCCAGGTCTGGTCTTTGTTGGCGGGCGGCCCGGGCTCGGGGATACACAAGTCCGTGGACGGCGGAAAGACCTGGCGCCGTTTGTCGGAAGGGCTGCCTCGCGGCCACATGGGCAAGATCGGCCTGGCCGTGTCGCCAGCCAACCCGGACGTCGTCTACGCGACGATCGAAGCTGACGATCAGGAGCGGGGTTTCTACCGTTCGCTCGACCGCGGCGAATCCTGGGAAAAGCGAAACAGCTACATCTCCAACGGCACCGGACCTCACTACTACCAGGAAATCGAGGCCTCCCCGCACCACGTCGATCACGTCTACCAGATGGATGTCTTTCTGCACGTCACGCGGGACGGCGGCAAGACCTTCCAGATTCTGGGTACCGGTCGCGAGAAGCACAGCGACAACCACGCCCTTTACCTCGACCCGGGCGACCCCCTGCACCTGATCGCGGGCACAGACGGGGGACTCTACGAGAGTTTCGACGACGGGGTGAAGTGGAGGCATTTCGGGAATCTGCCGGTCTCGCAGTTCTACAAGATGGCGCTCGACAACAGCCTCCCCTTCTACAACATCCTGGGCGGCGCTCAAGACCTGGGCACACTCCTGGGGCCTTCGAGGACGCTCAACCTCGAGGGGGTCCGCAATCGCGACTGGTACGTCCCGCTGGGGGCCGACGGGTACGCCTGCGCTTTCGATCCCGAAGATCCGAACGTCATCTACCTGGAATGGCAGCAAGGTCGGCTTCATCGTTACGACCGTCGCAGCGAGGAAGCTCTCGACATCCAGCCCCAGCCCGGCCCGGACGACCCGCCCGAGCGCTGGAACTGGGACGCTCCGCTGATCGTCAGCCCTCATTCTCGAACGCGTCTCTACTACGGCTCGCAGCGCCTCTGGCGCAGCGACGACCGGGGCGACTCCTGGACGCCCGTCAGCGGCGACCTGACCGGCAACCACAACCGCTACGAGCTGAAAGTGATGGACCGGGTCCAGAGTATCGACGCACTCTACGACAACGGCGCCATGTCCTGGTACAGCACGTTGACAGCGGTTTCCGAGTCCCCCCGAGTCGAGGGATTGCTCTACACCGGATCGGACGACGGCTTGCTTCAGGTCAGCGAAGACGGGGGAGGGAATTGGCGCAGAGCCGCCGCACCGCCCGCGGTTCCCGAGCTTGCTTTCGTCAACGACGTCGAGGCCTCGCTGCACGAACAAGACACGGTTTTCGCGGCGCTCGACTCGCACAAGATCGGCGACTTCACGCCTTACCTCTTTCGCAGCCGCGACCGCGGGCGATCCTGGAGCTCGATCGCCGGCGATCTACCCCCCGGTCACATCGTTTGGGCCGTTGAGCAGGACCACGTCGATGCCGATCTTCTCTTCATCGCCACCGAGTACGGGCTCTTCTTCACGGTCGACGCCGGCGAGCACTGGGTGAAACTGCAGGGAGGCGTTCCGACGATCGCCTTTCGCGATCTCGAGCTGCAACGGCGCGACGACGACCTCGTCGGTGCTTCCTTCGGCCGCGGATTCTACGTTCTCGACGATTACTCGCCGCTGCGCGGGCTGGGCAAGGGAACGTTGCAGGAACCGGGAACGCTCTTTCCGGTGCGCGACGCTTGGTGGTACATCCCCTCGGTCCCGATGCAGGCCAAAGGAAAACCTTCGCAAGGCAGCAGTGACTTCACCGCTCCCAACCCACCATTTGGCGCCCTCTTCACCTATTACCTCAAAGAGGCGCCCCAGACGTCCAAAGAGGCCAGACGGGCCAGGGAGGAGGAACTCGCGGGCGAAGGCTCCGACATCCCCTTCCCGGGTTGGGAAACACTGCGTGGCGAAGCTCTCGATATTCTGCCCTTGCTGCTTTTCACGGTGAGCGATTCGGAGGGCAGGGCGGTGCGCAGGATTTCGGCGCCGGCCAAGGCGGGGCTCCACCGAATCAGCTGGGACCTGCGCCTGCCCGCACCCCATCCAGTGGATCTCGATCCTCCCGGGTTCCGCCCACCCTGGGCCGACTCGCCCCGCGGTCCCTTGGCGGCGCCGGGAAGGTATCAGGTCGAGATGGCACTGCGGACCGCTGCTGGAATCGAGCAACTCGGCGAAGCAAGGCAATTCGAAGTGAAGCCGCTGCCGGGAGAAGTTGGAATGGACTTCGAGGCGGTAGCCGCTTTCCAAAGAGAAACCAGCGAACTGCTGCGCAGCGCCCTGGGGGCGGCAGCCGAGCTGCGAAGGGCCGGCGAAAGGCTCCGGCACATGCGCGCGGCGCTCGTCGAGACGCCTCTCGCCCAGCCCGGACTCTTCGAGGGCCTCGACGATCTGGCGGCTCAGATCGCAGATTTCGAGCTGCGCCTCTTCGGCGACAGCATCCGCCGCCGGCGCAACGAACCTAGCACGCCCTCGATTCTGGGTCGGATACAACAGGTGGCAGGTGGACACTGGGAGACCCGGCAACCCCCGACTTCAACGCAGCAGCAGAGCCTTGAACTTGCCCGCGAGGGCTTGACCGCATTGACCCGGGATGTGGCGACCTTTCTCGAAACCGAGCTCGCGAATATGGAATCCGCCCTGGAGGCCGCAGGCGCACCCTGGACGCCTGGCCGGAAACTGCCCTGACAAGCTTTAGTGGGCGGTCAGGTGGTTGGTTAGTACTGCAGTCGTGGTGGCTTCTTGTGCAATCGAATGAAGCGCCATCGCGGGGCGGAAGAACGAGCTTGTCCGGGGGGCGCCGTTCGCCGGCCCCTTTGGGGGGCTCTTGTCACCCGCAATCGGC
>JBFGHF010000402.1:0-4583 GCA_041578355.1 Acidobacteriota bacterium | reverse complement strand
TGAATGGCCCATGAGAAGCGCGATCAGCTGATCGAACACCTCCCTCTTGTCGGCCAGGAACCCGGTGCGCAGCGACGGTAGCTGTAGCCTCGAACGCAACGACTCCACCTCGCGGACCGCTTGGTCCAGGAGGTCGGTGGCCCGATCGTTTCGGCCCCGGCTTTGCTCGATCCTCCCCAACCCGTAGAGCGCCTTCCAGGTTTCCTCGGCGGCGAACATTTGGCGAGCCAAGGTGAGAGCATTGGAAAAGAGGGCTCGGGAGCGCTCGCTCTCCCCACTCCGTCGAAGAGCTTCGGCCAAGTAGAGTTGAGCCTGCATCACCTCTCGCCGGTTGGAGGTTCGGGCTGCCAGCCTTTCGGCTGTCTCAAAACTCTTTACGGCGCCGCCGAGATCACCGAAATCGAGCGCTTGAACGATCCCCAGGTTCTTGTGAACCAGGATCAGTCCCTCCACGTTGTCTTGCTCTTCGAAAAAAGACTTCGCCCTCAGGTAGGTCTCCTTCGCTTTGACGGGATCTCCCAAGCGGCGGTAGAGGGCGCCCCGATTGACCGACAGCTGAGCTTGCTCCCCTAGGGGCAGGTTTTGGGCGTGGTCTTCGAGCTGGGAGTAGAGGTCGAGGGAGCGGTCGTAGAGGCCGAGCTTCTGAAAGAGCGCCGCCAGGTTGACAAGGGTCCGATAACGTTCCGAAGCGGCCCATTCCTGTTGGCGGCTTTCGTCGATCAGGGATAAGGCCTGTTGGTAGTGTTCCCAGGCTGCGGAGTAGTTTCCCTGCAGGAAGAAGACGTTGGCGATGCTGTTCAGATCGGCGACCTGGCCTTCGGCGTCCTGATTCCGACGGGCCAGTTCCAGGGCCTGCCTGTGGCGGTCGAGGGCCGCCTCGAACTCCCCCAGATAATAGTGTGCCAATCCCAGGTTGCTCAGGCTCATGGCTTCGCCGACCCGATCCCCGAGATCTTGGCGCAGGCGCGCGGCCTCTTCCGCCTGAGCCAACGCTTCAACGTAGCGGCCCAGCGAACTGTTGGCCACGCTCAGGGCGTTGAGGGCGGCCGCCAGAGTTTCTTGGTCCTGGTTCTCGCGTAGCCGGGGAATGACCTTCTCGTAGAGCTCCGCTGCTTGCTCGAGAGAGCCCTCGAGGTGCAGCTCTTTAGCCTGTTCGAAAAGCACCTCCGGCGATTCGGTTTGTTGGCCCTCTCCCAGACTCACAGCCAATAGCATTGCCACGGCGGGGAAGAGCGGCAGGAGGGCGGAGATCCTCATGAATGGACTCTAACCGCCTGGTCCAAGTCAGAGCAACTCGACGAAATCCGAGGGAAGGGAACGCTCACTCAAAAAGCGGCAATTGAAGAAGGCGATCGGTCCTTGGGAATCGAAGCTTGTTTGGAGACTCGAACCGCGGAGGACGCCAGGTCGCCGAGGTCTCGCAGAGGGTGAGAAAATCCCTCTTTGCGCGCCTCTGCGTCCCCGGCGTACTCTGCGGTTCAACTCTCTCCAATCGGCCCCTTCAACGGTCTGGACGCTTGTCTTTCAGGGCCTTCTTGATCTGCTCGCCGCTCGCCAGGGAAAACCCGGAGTTCGACTTGAAGATGCAGAAGAGCCCGCGGTGACCGAGCGTGTTGAACTCGGGCGAGGGATTGGACCCGGCCAGCGCGAAGACGCAGACCATGGCGCTGTTCTTGACCGAGGCCGGTACGTCGAACTCGAATTCAAACGGCCGGCTTTCCCCACTGCGCAGGTTGAAGCTCTGCGGGGCCGCGTTCTTGGCGCCGTTCTTCCCGGCCTGGAAGGTCGAGAAACCGACCAGAGAACCGATATCGAAGGCGTTCACCTGCGTCCACACCGCGCCGGAGAGACGCTTTCCGGAGCCGTTGCGCACGTCCAGCTTGAGCTTGCATTTCCCGCCGTCAGGACCCAGATGGGGGCAGGGAGCCACGCCGCGGAACTGAACCGGCAGGGGGTCGATGGGCACATCGCCGACATCGAGGTCCTCGCCTTCGCCCACGTCGAACTCGCCGCTGAAACTGGGCTGATACTGGTCGGCGTCGATACGAACCTGAAAGCGCCCCACCGCCAGGTGGGAGGCTGAAAAGAAGAAGCGGCCCTGCTCGTCGAGAAACCCGGAGGTTTCGAAGACGCACCGCTCTTCACCCTCGGGGACGTCACGGCAGCGCAACAGGTAGACAAACGAGAAAGGCCAAGTGAAGCTGCCAGGAACGACTTCTCCGCTGAGAGCGTCCACAGCCCGGCCTTGAATCGAGCCGATCACGCGCACCCGCACCAGGGGCAGGTCTCCCAGGTCGACATGCTCATCTTCGGCCACACCGAAAGGTCCGAATTCACCCGTCTCGCGAAGAAAGGCCGCCGCGAAGACCTTGTAAGTCCCCACCGGCAGAGGCTCGCCGAAGTGGTTCGTCTCGAACCGGAACAGCCCGTCGAAAGTCGTCAAACGGGCGATGACACCGCAGATCGTTTCGGTCGGGCAATGCAGCAATTCGACCTCGGCCCAGGGAAGCGGGTCACCGGTTTCTGAGGCGATAATCCTACCGCTGATCGAGCCCGCTGCCGGCACCTCGGACAGACTCAACTGGTAACTGCCTTCGCCCAGGCCCTCGAAGAAGTTGTCGCAGCACTGGGTGACACCCGCAGTCAGCAGGCCGTCCCAGGGAACGATGAGTTGAATCCTCACGGAGAGGTTGCTCTGGCGGTCGCTCAGCGCAAACAGGTTGCAGCTCGAATCGAAGATCCCCAAATAAGGGTTCTCCAGACTGCCCGCGCCCGCCTCGGCGCCCGCCAGTTCAAAGACCACTCGCGAACCCGGCTCCGCCGAGAAAAGGAAGAAATCCACATCGGCAGGAACTCCGTCCAAACTGCCGGGTAGAACGATCGGCAAGGGACTGCCGGTCAGGTTCTGCGCCTCGGCACAGGTGTTGTTGGGTTCGATTTCCTGGGCGGAGGCGAGGCCCATCGCGGCCCAACAGAAGGTGAATGCAAACGCCATGCGTAAGCTCATTTTTCGTTCTTACTCCATGGGGTGCCGCAAACTCTGGCACCCTCAAATCTCTCCGACTGAACTTGCCTTTGGGAATCCGGGGGATCCGAAACTTCTTGCGGTTGGGCTCAGGTGGTGTGGACACAGTCCACAACGCAGGATGCATTTTGACACAAACACCTACAGAATCAAGGAGAATTTATCTTGATTTGATAGGTATTTAGATGTAAGACCTGCGACTGCCTCGGACACGGAGCGCGAGCGAAAGCGAGTGGCAAGCCAGCCGTGCGGGCTGCGCCGGGGCGGAAAGGGAAATGGTCTCACTTCCGAGGTCCGTCGGCCTGGCGACGGTGGTCGCCGCCGCTGAAGCCGCAGCCGGTCTAAAGGAATCGCCAATAACGCATGATGCCGTCGACGGACATGGCGAGGGGATTGGAGAATTGGTCGCGGCGGACGACACTTTCATCGAGGCCGACTTTGCGGGCCCGCTCGACTTGCCAAGCGGTGTAAGCCTCGATGATCTGCTCGCGGGAAAGGCCCGACTCCATCCTCTCCCGAACCAGTGTGGAGGCGCCGATCAGGAGCGAACGCAGTTCGTCCAGGTGGGCGTCGACCTCATCCACCGCTCCGAAATGCGCCACGTAGATTCGCCGAAAACGCTTCGCCTGGATGAGATCGATGGTGGATTTCCAGGCTTCCAGGTCGAATTCAGGTGGGGGGGCGGGTAGCTGCACGAAGCTCGATTCCGGCTTTCGAATCCCGCCGGCGTCGCCCGCGAACGCCAAATCCCCCAGTTGAAAAACGTGATGGTGCTTGGCGTGTCCCGGGGTGTCCCAGGCGGTCAGGGTCAGCCCCGCGACGTCGACTTGGTCGCCATCCCTCAGGGCGTTCACACGGTCCTCGGGGGCCGGAAGGATCTCGCCCCAAAGTGTGTCCATCAAATCGCCGAAGATGCGGCGCGCGCTGGCTACGACCCGGCCCGGATCGATGATGTGCCTGGCGCCGTGCTCGTGCACGTACACGGGCGTGCCCCTCTGGGCCCACCATCCCGCCGCACCGGCGTGATCGAGGTGGATGTGGGTAAGGAGGACCGCCTCCACTTGGTCGGGCGAAACGCCTAGCTTTCGGAGGCCCTCCAACAAGGCCTGCAAGGTGGATCCGGGTCCGGTTTCGACCAGTATGCGTCCCCGAGGCCCCTCTATCAGGTAGGCTGCGACAGCGTGGCGGGTGCCTTGAAAAAGCAGGTCCAAAGTGTGGATCTTGAACTTGTCACCCATCGACTCGATCTTCCTCTCGCCGCAACATCAGTTCCCTGTTCTCGACCAAATCCGATAGTTCCCGCCACATGTTCTCATTCACCTGCTTTGCGTGTGGCAAGATGTGCTCTCGAGTTTCCGCCAGATACTTTTTGACGAAGGCCATATTGAGCACGAAACCCAACGCCGTAATGTTGCTGATGCGGTCGGCCAGCTTCAAACGCTTCGCCCTGTTGCTGCCGCGTTGCATGACTCGCTGCAGGTAGTCAGACTTCTGCTCCTTTTCTCCGTCGACGAAACGTCTTGTCACCTCCATGACGAGCTCGTAAACGGCCGGGCCG
>JBFGHF010000401.1:0-4596 GCA_041578355.1 Acidobacteriota bacterium | reverse complement strand
TTTCAACAGGCCAACCCGCAACAGCAGCAACAGGACAACAGGGCCAATGAACCAAGTACTTCTATTCTTGATTCGTTGGTCTGTTCGAACCTCACCCTGGGGTGGATCAGCGGCGTCGTGCAACGCTCAAAGCGTTGGACTCGCCCGCTGGCGCTTTGTCACCTCCGGTGACTCCGCTTACCCCGGGCTGAACCTCGAGTCCTTTCAGGACTCTGCTCGAACCTGATCTTCTTTCCTGACGACCGAAGACGGAGGACGGAGGACGGAAGACGGAGGGACGAAAGACGGAAGACGGAAGATGATCCCAGCATCGGCAATGAGGGCTACTCCGCCAGCAAATCGCGGAAGAGCGGTTTGCCGGCAAGCGAAATGTGGAAGGCGTAGAAAAGGAAGGCAAGCACCATCGCGGCGACAAGGGCGGAGAGGCCGGCGTACCAGGCGGTGATATCAAAGGTGAGCGGCAACCAGAAGGTCAAATTGGAGAAGAAGAACAGCGCGATCCCGGTCAGAAGTCCGAAGCGGATCAGCAGATACAGGATCAATGCCCAGAGCAACAGTCCGGGAATCCACTCGATGGGGTGGTTCTGCAGGGTGCTGAGCGCTCCGAAAAACACGTAGACGAGACCCACGGCGATCCATTGCCGGCGGAAAATCACCCGGAAAACCAGGATCATCAGAAGCAGCAGCAGGGCGAACAGCATCGCATTGGCCTGGTTGAAAAAGAGCTGCGCCAGGGCGCCCGCCATGCCGGAGATTGGCTCCAAGGGATTGGGAAAAGGCGCCAAGTCGGTAATTCCCAGCCTGACACCCAGGAAGCGCGGCAGAAAAGTGGCGATTCCCGACAAGACTCCCGCCACGGCCCCGAGCAGAATGTCCCGGCCCACCAGGGGATCTCGGAACCGCCCGGCCAGGAGTCGGCTCCAGGAAATCAAGGCGTGGGGCCAGAGCTTTCGAATGTAGGGCTCGATGGCGAGGTAGAGAAGCCAGCTGAGAAACCCGTAGAAGAGGGCGTTCTGCACGCCCCACATAAACTGCAGGACCTCGCTGAGCGAGGCGCTATGATGGGCCTGCAAGGCCCAGATCAGTAGCGCGCAGACGAATGTGTAGAGGCCCAAGCGCACCGCCCCTTTTTGATCGCCTCGTCCCAATCGCAGGTTTCGCCACACCAGTAGGAAAGCTCCGCCGAGCAGGATGGCGACGAGCCCCACCAGGACGTAACCCGTCATGGCCAACGCGGACGTGAGGTCATCCAGCGTTTCGGTCCGGGACTTTGTCCAGGGAAACACTGTTTTGAAGTAGTTGAGCCTTCCCCGATAGACCGCGGCCTCAATACGGATGGTAAAGTCCGGCTGTTCGCTGCGGGCGCCCGTCCAGGCCTTTCGGTCGTCGCTGGCGAACGGCGGGTTCCAGCGCGGTGTTACCGGTTGGAAATTCCCCGGTTCCAATCCCGCTAGGGCGAAGATCGCTTCCCAGTCGTATGCTTCGGCAGCCGAGGAGCTGTCATCCGCCTCAGGCGGCACGATCAACAGGTCGAGCAGCTGGCCGGATGGATCGAGCCGCACGTTCGCCATCCCGGGCGTTTCCAATGGCGGGTCGGAGAAAGTCACCTGGCCCGCGTAATTGGCTGGAACGAGGTTGCGCTGGCTCTGGCGGTACCAGAAGCGAATCGGGCCGGGAGGATTCTCCACCAACTGGTGCCAGTCCAGGGAGCTCTCCTGCGGTTGGAAGAAAAGTTGTTGAAAGGCCGGATCGTAGCTGAAGCCGTAAGCGCGGTCAGCCGGCGGCGGATAGCCAAGTTGTTTCAAGATGCCTTCGGCTTCGAGTGCCAGAACCCCACCGGGCTTTTCCAGTTGGACGCGAGGCAAAACGAAAACGCCGTTGCTGACGAAAACCAAAGCGACCAATCCGACCACTGTCAGGAGCAGGTAGCTGAGGGCCACTTGAGGACGCAGCCCCCCGGTCTCTCCTGCGTCGGCAACCATCTGCGGTGAGGGGGTCTCGCCTTCGGCCAGAGCGGCTGCCAGGGGGTCGCCACCCGGCAGTGACGCGGACACGGCCAGAGCCGACTCGGGACGCAGGGCCGGGTCTTTTTCGAGGCAGCGAAGGATTGCCCTTTCGACTGCGGGGTCGAGATCACTGACGTGGGAGGAGGGGCTGGCTGGCGATGAACTCTGGTGAAGCTGAGTCAACTCCGCGAGCGTCGACGCCTGATAAGCCCTCTTCCCGGTAAACAATTCGTAAAGGACCAGGCCCAGGGCGAAAAGGTCGCTCTTGACCGACACCTCTTGACCCGACAGTTGCTCGGGCGCCATGTATCCGGGCGTCCCCACCCGGATGTCGCTCTCCTGGATTTGGCCGGCCAGCCCGGCCAGTCCGAAATCAGTGATCCGGACTTGTCCTTGACCGTCGATCATGATGTTGGCGGGCTTCAGGTCGCGGTGCAGGACCCCCTGTTTGTGGGCCGCTGCCAAGCCCGCGCAGATCTGGCGCGCCATCTGTACGGCTCTGTCGCTGGGCAAGCGTCCAATCCTTCGCAGTAGCGAAGCCAGATCCTCGCCGTCGATGTACTCCATGGAAATCAAGGGTTGGCCCTCGATCTCGCCGATGTCGAAGACCCGGCAAACGTTGACGTGTGAGACTTGGCGCGCGACCTTCACCTCGTGGAAGAAACGCCTTTTGCGGTCGGGGTCGACCAGCGATGGGGGGAGGAACTTGAGGGCTACGGCTTGGCCGAGCTTCAAATCATCGGCTCGGTAGACTTCTCCCATGCCTCCCCGGCCGAGCCGGCTGACCAAGCGGTAACGCTCGGCGACGATTGTCCCCGGGACGAAACGGTTTCCGGAGCCTCGGGAATCGTCTCGTGGCAAGGAGCTGCTGGCGGGAACATCAGGGCCCACCACTCGGGTGTCGTCCTCGTGAATCGATGAGAGGGCTTCCCCGCAAGTCGAACAGAATCGGCCTTGGTCGGGCGCCGGAGTCTGGCAGGCTGGACAATTCGCCATGCGGATTATTCTAGTTTTCGCGGCGTTGAATTGCGAAATGGGCCGCGCCTGGCCTAGTGGAATCACGCCAGGCATCCCGGGTGGGTGATTACGCTACTCGGCGGTTGCGGCTCGGTCTCTTGCCCCTATGCTCGGCACAAGAACCCCGCATTCAACGGCGTTGGAGAGTGGAGCGGAGCTTGCGGGCAAAAATCGGTGGACGGACCGGACCGCTTCAGGAAAGGAGTCTTCAAGGTGAAGAAGCGCAGTTGGGCGGAACCCTACAAGATAAAAATGGTCGAGCCGATTCGCATGACCAGCCGCGACTTCCGCCGCAAGGCCATACGAGAGGCCGGATTCAACACTTTTCTCCTGCGCTCCGAGGATGTTTACATCGACCTGCTGACCGATTCTGGGACCTCGGCGATGTCTGACCACCAGTGGGCGGGTCTGATGGAGGGAGACGAGGCCTATGCGGGAAGCCGCAGTTTTTACCACCTTGTGGACGCAGTCCGAGAGGTCTACGGCTACCCCGAGGTCGTGCCCACTCATCAGGGGCGGGGGGCCGAACACATTCTCAGCCAGATACTGATCCAGCGCGGCGACGTCATTCCCGGCAACATGTACTTCACCACCACGCGATTTCATCAGGAATATGCCGGTGGCCGATTCGCCGACGTCATCATCGACGAGGCCCACGATCCTTCCGTTCTTCATCCGTTCAAAGGCAACGTCGACCTGGCGAAGTTACTGGCCCTGGTCAAGAAACACGGAGCCGGCAATATTCCCTACGTCTCGGTGGAAACCAACGTCAACATGGCCGGTGGGCAGCCTCTGTCGATGGAAAACCTGCGCCAGGTCTATGAGTTCTGTCATCCTCGTGGAATTCTGGTCATGCTGGATGCCACGCGGGTGCTGGAAAACGCCTATTTCATCCAGCAACGCGAGCCGGGTTACTCGAAATTCAGCATCGCCGACATCGTGCGCCGCATATGTTCCTATTCGGACGGAGCCACGGTCTCCTCCAAGAAAGACAATTTGGTCAATATCGGAGGGTTCCTGGCTCTGCGCGACGCGGACCTGGCCCGCAAGGCTCGGACTCTTCTGGTTGCTTTCGAGGGACTCCACACCTACGGGGGAATGTCCGGGCGGGACATGGAGGCGCTGGCCCGGGGCATCCGCGAAATGGTGGCCGGTGACGACCACGTGCGGGCCCGAGTGGGTCAGGTGGAATACCTGGGGAAGCGGCTGGTGGAGTTCGAGATTCCCATCGTGCTGCCCATCGGCGGCCACGGAGTCTTTCTCGATGCCAGAAGTATTCTGCCCCACCTCCCCCAGGACCACTTTCCGGCGCAGGCTTTGACGGCGGCTCTCTACGTCGACTCGGGCGTGAGAAGCATGGAGCGCGGCATCGTCTCGGCGGGGAGAGACGCCCAAACCGGCGAGAACCACTTCCCCGAGCTGGAACTGGTCCGGCTGGCGATCCCGCGGCGGGACTATACCCAGGCGCATATGGACGTTGTCGCCGAATCTGTTGCGGCCGTCTGCGAGCAGCGAGAAACGATCCGGGGGCTTCGCTTCACCTACGAGCCGGAAGAACTGCGCTTCTTTCTGG
>JBFGHF010000400.1:0-4613 GCA_041578355.1 Acidobacteriota bacterium | reverse complement strand
TTCAGTCGGGGCGGATCGCTGCGACACCCGCAACGGCGCCAGAGGATTTCGCCGGCGAGGTGGTGGATGTGGAAGGCAGGTGGGTGATCCCTGCCCTCAACGACCTGCACACTCACTCCTACGGAAACATGGGACCGAACCGTGCGTTCGACTACGCCGGAACACCTCAGGTTGCCAGAAGAATGCTCTTTTCCGGGGTGGCTGGATTCCTGGATCTCTTCGGGGACGAAAGAACCCTGGTGGGCGTCCGGGAAAAGCTCCGATCTCCGGACAACCTGGGAGCCGAGTTGTTCGCGAGTTTCTCCTGTCTGACCGCTCCCGAGGGACACTGCACGGAGTACGGCACTCCCACCCGGGTGATGAGCAATCCCGAAGAAGCCCGCACCCAAGTCACGGAGTTGGCGGCCAAGAAGCCCGACGTGGTCAAGATCGTCTACTCGCCGACGGGAAGGATGCCCTCCATCGACAAGGACACTCTCGCAGCCGCCGTTTCCACCGCTTCGGAGAACGGAATCAAGACCGTCATCCACGTCAACACCTGGAACGACGTCCGGGATGCAGTCGAGGTCGGGGCCAGCGCCGTCACTCATGTCCCTGTCGGTCCGATCCCCGACGATCTGGCCAGCTTGATGGCGGAGAAAGGTGTCTACAGCATCCCCACACTGGCCGTGCAAACCGACTATCACCATTTTCTGCACGATCCGGCGGTTCTCGACCATCCTCTGGCCAAGGCATTGACCACGGACGCTCTGATCGCCGCCTATCGCGATAAGGAGACCGTCGAGAAGGGTCGCGAGAGGCTGGACCGATCGAAGGCGCGGGAAAAGATGATTCTGGAATCCGTCGGGGTCATGGCCTCGGCGGGCGTAGCGATCCTGAGCGGCACCGACGCCGGGAACTACGGGACTCTGCAGGGATATTCGATTCACCGAGAGCTGCTCAAATTGGTGGCCTCGGGCCTCTCCAACTGGGAAGCCCTGGCGGCCTCGACCACCCGCGCTGGAAAGTTCCTGGGGCGGGACTTCGGTGTGAGTCCCGGGTCGGAGGGCCACTTGGTCGTTCTCGACGCCTCGCCGATCGACGACATTCGCAACACCATGAAAATCCACATGGTGATCCATCGAGGCAAAGTCGTCGATCGCGACGGCCTGCTGGGGCAGTGACTCTGGCCGCCCCGATTGCGATTCCGAGCGCTTGAATCAAAACCACCCCACCGTCAAAACTCGCCATCGGAAGCGCCGCGCTTGACACCTGTCCACCGAAGCCTTGGCGGAGGAAGGCGTTTTTCGCCCCAGGCGCCCGGAGGCCTAGTCGTGCACTGCTTCGTTGAATTCGTCCGGGTTGGCGCTCTTGGTGCGTTAGTGGCTTCTATGAGACACTGGTAGACCTTCAAAGGGCTTCAGCTTAAGGAGGTTTCTTCTATGTCACCAAGCCGGTTCTTTCCTTCATTCGTCGTGCTTCTGATTCTGCTTCTGTGCGGCGGTCTGACGAGCGCCCAGGATCGCGATCAGGGACCCGATCGCAAAGGCAAGAAAAAGCCCTTGCCGCTGGAGGCGGTCCGAAACATAGAATTCGAGACCGACGAGGTGACATGGCTCTCGCTGGATGTCTCGCCCGACGGCCAGACCATCGTCTTCGAATTGCTCGGCGATCTCTACACGGTGCCCATCTCGGGCGGCGACGCCACGCGGATCACCGACGGGATGGCGATGGACAGCCAGCCCGCCTACTCACCGGACGGAAAGTGGATCGCCTTCATCAGCGATCGGGACGGAGGCGACAACGTCTGGATCGCCAAGGCGGACGGCAGTCAACCCAAGGCCCTTTCCAAAGGGAAGAAGAACTCCTTCCTCTCCCCCAACTGGACCCCTGACAGCGACTACGTAGTGGTTTCGAAATCGGGAAGCGGCGGTGTTCACGTCTGGATGTATCACCATCAAGGAGGTTCCGGGCTTCAGGTGACCGGCCAGCAGGACCGCGAAGAGCAGCCCGGCCGACCCGGCGGCGGGCAGGCAACTTCGTTTTCCCGATACGGAGCCGAGGTCTCCCCCGACGGAAACTACCTCTACTTCGCCAGGCGCCGCTCGGGAAGCGTCTACAACCAGATGTCCTTCGGTTGGCAGATTCATCGACAGAACCTCAAGACCGGCGAGGTCGACCAAGTGACGCAGGCGCAGGGAGGCGCCTTCCGCCCCGTTCTCTCTCCCGACGGCCAACTGCTCGTCTACGGCACCCGATTCGAGACCCAAACCGGCTTGCGCGTCCGCAACCTCGATTCGGGTGAAGACCGCTGGTTGAAGTATCCGGTGCAGCGGGATGACATGGAGTCCCGCGGCTCGCGCGACACTTTCCCCGGCTATAGCTTCACCCCGGACGGCAATGCGATTGTTGTCACCAGCGGGGGCAAGATTCATCGCATCGAAGTCGATGGGGAAGCCGACAGCGAGATTCCCTTCCGGGCCAGCGTCAAACAGGACTTGGGTCCCCTGCTGAACTTCCAGCGGCGCGTCGACGAGGGTCCGGTCAGATCCCGCTTGATCCAGGATCCGGTCCAATCGCCCGATGGACGTCGCTTGGTCTTTTCCGCCATGGCCCATCTTTACGTAATGGATCTTCCCGACGGAGAGCCGAGACGTGTGACCCAGGCCGAGGCCCACGAATTCAAGCCCGCCTGGTCGCCCGACGGCCGTTGGTTGGCTTACGTCACCTGGAACTACAACGGCGACGGCCACATCTGGAAGACCGCCGCCGACGGTTCGGGCTCCCCCACCAGGTTGAGCACGACGCCCGCGTTTTACAGCGACCCGGTCTTCTCGCCCGACGGGACGAGGATCGTGGCTCGGCGGGGCAACGCCTGGATGCGCAGCCAAACCCCCAGCGAATTCGGAGGACTGCGAATTCCCACCGATATGATCTGGCTGCCCGCCGATGGCGGAGACGCCAATCTGATCGTTCCCGCCCGGGGCTTGGGCTGGCCCCATTTCGGTCCGGAAGAGGACCGCATCTACTTCTACTCGAGCGACGGCTTGATCAGCGTCCGCTACGACGGCAGCGACCGGCGGATCCATCTCAAGATATTGGGCAAGGGACGCCGCAGCGACCGTCCCTCGCCGGCCCGAGGGGCCGCCATCAGCCCCGACGGCAAATGGGCGCTGGCCAATGCCAACAACCAGCTCTTCGTACTGCCGGTCCCGCCCCTGGGGGGCAAGGCCGCCTCGGTCAACGTTTTTCGACCCGCGATTCCGACCAAGCAGATCACCGACCTGGGCGCGGATTCCTTCGGTTGGGCCGACGACGGAGGGACATTGACCTGGTCGGTGGGCTCGACATTCTTCCGGCGCCCGCTCTCGAGTGTGGTTTTCGAGCCGCGCAAAGAGGAGGCCGAGCAGGAGGAAGCGGACGAAGGAGCGGAAGAGACATCAGAAACAACCGGAGAAACTCAAGAGGAAGATACTGAGGAAAAGAAGAAATCCAGCGAACCCAAAGAAGCGGAGGAAGGTGTGGAGTCCTTCCAGGTGGTGCTCGAGTTTCCACGTCACACTCCCCGCGGGACCGTGGTCCTGCGCGGCGCCACGGTGATCACGATGCAGGGTGAGCAGGTGCTCCGGGACGCCGATATCGTGGTGCGCGACAACCGCATCGCCGCCCTGGGGCCCCGTGATTCGGTCTCCATCTCTTCCGACGCGCGCGTCATCGACGTCAGCGGCAAGTACATCGTGCCCGGATTCGTCGACACCCATGCTCATTACGACGTCCGCACTCAGGGAGTCTTCGAGCTCCACAATTGGAGTTTCATGGCCAACCTGGCCTACGGTGTGACGACCGGGCTCGACGTCCAGACTTCGACCAACGACTATCTGACCTACCAGGATCTTGTCGACGCCGGCCGGATGATCGGTCCCCGCGCCTATTCGACCGGGCCCGGGGTCTTCTCGGACAACGATTTCCAGTCGGCCGACCAAGCCCGCTTCGTCCTCAAGAGATACAAGGAGTACTACGGCAACAACAATCTCAAGTCCTACGTCGTCGGAAACCGCCAGCAACGGCAGTGGGTGGTGGCGGCGGCAAACGAGCTGGAGCTGACGGTAACCACCGAAGGAGCGCTCGATCTCCGCCTCGACATCACTCACGCCATCGACGGATTCGGAGGCAACGAACATTCGCTCCCCATCGTCCCGCTCTACAAGGACGTTGTCGAGCTGTTCGCCCAGTCGGGCACGACCTACACCCCTACCCTGCTCGTCCTCTACGGGGGTCCCTGGGCCGAGAATTACTTCTATCAGACCACCGAAGTTCACGATGATCCCAAGCTCAACCGGTTCACTCCTCACAACGAGATCGACGACCTGACCAAGCGCCGTCCCTGGTTTCGCGAAGACGAGCATTCCTTCGCCAAGACGGCCGCCCAAGCGGCCAAGATCCAGCGCGCGGGGGGTTACGTCGGCGTCGGCGCCCACGGCCAACTGCAGGGATTGGGTTATCACTGGGAGATGTGGTGCTTCGCCATGGGGGGGATGACCCCCATGGAGGTCCTCAAAGCCGCCACCATCGATGGCGCCCATATCGTGGGTCTGGCTCAGGACCTGGGCAGTCTCGAAGCCGGGAAATTGGCC
>JBFGHF010000399.1:0-4624 GCA_041578355.1 Acidobacteriota bacterium | reverse complement strand
CGGGCAGGTTGAGATTCCAGCCCGTCACGGCCCCCGGCGTGAACAGTGAAGGGGCCGACGAGAACCTTTGCAGGGGAGACAGAAGCGAGGTCCCCAGCAGCCCCAGTCGGCGAGGCAATCGAAGCAGCCGAAATCGCGGGTAGTACTCGCGAATCACCCCGAAAAAGGTGTTCCAGTCGACGGAAAGGTCATCCGAGACCGGGCTGATCCCGCTCCAGTCATTCTCAGCCACGGCGATCATCAGGCGCGCCGAGTCCTCGACGTGAAGATGGGCGAAATGCGTCTCTCCCGAGCCTGGAAAGATCAAGAGCCCTCTTCGAACCTGCTCGAAAAGAAGATCGCGCGCGCCGTACACGTGGGGCAGTCGGAGGGAGGCAAAGATCATTCCGGCCCTTTGGGCGATTTGCGAGAGGCGCTCTTCCGCTTCCAGCTTGGCGCGCCCGTAATCGAGCACAGGCCGGGGCTGGGTTCCCCCATCGATCATTGTTTCCCGGGCGCCGTAAACCAGAAGACTGCCCGAGTAAATGAATCGTCGCACCCCCGCTTGAACCGCCGCCTCCATGAGCCGAACGGAGCCATCAACGATGCTGGGACGAAGCAGCCCATAACGCTCGAAGGACGCCCGGGCCGCGAGATGGAAGACCGTGTCGACCCCCGAGACGGCGCGCCTCAGACTGGCTGGGCTTTCGAGATCTCCCTGCACCACCTCGGCCTGGATGGTGCGCAAGAGCGGGCCTCTCTGCGGTCGGCGCACCATGACCCGTGGATTCAATCCGCGGACCGCCAGTTGTCGAGCGACTTCCAAACCGATGAAACCTGTCGCCCCTGTGACCAGGACCCGATTCATGAAGCTGCCTCCTGGCTTGCGTCGGCTGGGCGCCGCGCCTGGCCGGCCACGGGAGGCGTCTGAGATTCGGCCCGGCGAGCAATGGCGCGCAGCATGCCACGGAAGACGACGGCATGAAGCGGATAGATCCCATACCAGTAGGCCAATCCCGCCAGTCCCACCGGATCGAAGATGGCCGTTTGCCGGATGATCGAACCGTCACTGTCGGGTGTCACTTCGAATTGAAGCCAAGCTCTCCCCGGAACCTTCATTTCGGCGCTCAAACGGAGCAGCCGATCGCGCTGGTAGTCCTCGATTCGCCACCAGTCGAGGGCGTCCCCCACTTCCAGTTCCTCTGGCTGGCGGCGCCCTCGTCGCAGGCCGATCCCTCCGGCCAGCAGATCGATAAAGCCCCGCACCCGCCACAACCAGTTGCCGAAATACCAGCCGTTTCTCCCTCCGATTCGGCGAATCGGGCGGAAAGCCTGCTGGGGCGAAACGGACACGCGAGCGGTCCTCGAATCCACCAGGCGCTTTCCGAAGCGGATTCCGCCCCAGTTGGGCCTTTCGCCGCCCGCGGAAATCGCATCCGACCAGCGGGTGGCGGCGAACTCGCGATCTTCGTTTCTGAGAGCTCTGGCGACGGTCTCGGCAAGACTCCGGGGCCTGACCGAAAACACTTCCTGCGCCGAATCGTCCACCACCACGGTGGGATGACGAATGCTGTCGATCAGCTTTCTGCCGACTCGGGCGTAGAGCGGCGTAACCAACGCCAGCCAGAGACTGGAGAGTCGAGGAGTCAGTACCGGCACCGGAATCATGAAGCGGCGCAGACCGCGCTGCCGCGCGTATTCCTGCATCAGTTCGCCGTAGGTCACTTGGTCGGCGCCGCCGATCTCAAAGACCCGGCTTCCCCCCGGCTTCAAATGGATCGCCTGGTGAAGATATTCGAGCAGCTCTCTGATCCCGATCGGTTGGGCCTTGACCGAAACCCAGCGCGGAGTGATCATCACCGGCAGTTTCTCGACCAGGTCGCGGACCATCTCGAAGGAAAGGCTCCCCGAACCGATTACGATCGAGGCTCGAAACTCGATCGTCTCCGCTCCCGAAGAACGCAGGATCTGGCCTACCGCCTGACGGCTCCGCAGATGCGGGGAAAGTTGCTGGTCGTCCTCACCCAATCCACCCAGGTAGACAATCCGCCGGACTCCGCATTCTCGGGCGGCACTGGCGAAGTTCTCGGCGCCGCGTCGTTCGGTCTCCTCGAAAGTCTCCGAGTCACCCATCGAGTGAATGAGATAAAAGGCGGTGTGGATTCCATCGAGGGCCGTCAGTAAGGTTCCGCGGTCCAGCACATCGCCCTTCACCACCTCGGTGGAGGGTCCGACTCTTCTTTCGAGATAGGAGGGACGCCGCGCCAGGCAACGGATTCTGTATCGCCTTCCCTCTTCCGCGTTCCGTTTCCCGTTCTGTCGCTGCTCGGAGGGCGCTCGGTGGTCGCCTTCTCGCTCCCGCCTCCGGGCTTCGGGGGTTTGACCATCCAACGCCGGAAAAGCGGGGTCCGCTTCGAGTCGCCTGAGCAGCCGGCCCCCGACGTAGCCGGTGGCACCGGTCAAGAGAATTCTGTTTTCAGCTTTATCGAACATCTTCGGGACCTCCCCAACGAAAGCAGCGCCAACGGCTCGACTCGCAACACACTCTAACTAGGGACTTGCCTATCGACCTTGGGGTTTCACCGGATCGGCCCCGTGGCCGATAATGAGCCGCGAATGGGTTTGATCCCGGAAGGGCTGAAACAGAGCTACGTCTGGTTTTTCGCCTGGGGTGCCAATGGTTGAATCGGGCACCGCTGCGACCGCATCTAGTGTACCGAAACCGGACTGCGTAGATGCGGTCCAATGCGGATTTTGGGCGCGATGATCGCGCTGGAGCTTGTCGTTAGCACCGTGGCTGTTAGGGAACTGCGGCCCGTCGAGTCCAAGCGCCGGAGAATTGCCGAAACACGAATCCAAGATCCGTTTCTCAGCGAAATTCAAGAACATGAGCTGTGCGTTTCTTCTGCTTGGCACCTTCTTTCTATCAGCCTCGCCGAGCGACTCGAACTGGCTTCAATGGGGCGGTCCTTCGCGCGATTTTTCCCTGGCGCAGAACTCCCTGGCGACCTCGTGGGACGAGAATCAACCCCGTGTGGTCTGGAGGAGGCAACTCGGCGGCGGTCATTCCGCCATCCTGGCCGAGGACGGAGTTCTCTACACCATGCATGGAGGAGCCAGACGGACCCGAGTCGTCGCCATCGATGCCGCGCACGGAAAGACGCTCTGGCACTTCGATTCAGGCAACCGGTACCAATCCCACATGGCGCAGTATGATGGGCCGCACTCCACACCGCTGATCGCCGGTCATCGGCTGTTCACGGTTTCGATCGATGCCCAGGTCCACGCTTTCGACAAGGGGAGCGGAAGACTCCTCTGGCAACGCGACCTGGTCAGGGAGCACGGCGTCGATCTACCCCAGTCTGGTTACGCGGCCAGCCCGGTGGCCTGGCGCGACTTGATCCTGCTGCCTGGCTTGGGAGGTTCGGCCGCCGGAGCCATGGCACTCGATCAAAGGGACGGCTCGACCGCTTGGGGAGAGCAAAGCTTCAACTCCAGCCACGCCTCACCGACATTGATCTCATTGGGCGGGACTCCCCAAGCCATCTTTCACGGAATGGAGTGGCTCTACTCACTCGCGCCCGACACCGGCTCGCTGATCTGGAGGAAAAAACTGCGCAGCGGCGCCGCCGACAACATCTCCTTCACTCCGGTTTGGGACGAGGAGGGGGGACAGCTTCTGGTCTCCCACCGCTACGACAACTCCGGCGCCCAGGCGCTTCGAATCGAAGAGAGCGGAGACGGCTTTGGAGTCGAGAAAGCCTGGCACAACCTGCGGTTGCGGGTGGAGCACGGCAACGGCGTTCTGATCGGGAGAATCTTCATCGCCTCGTCTGGATCGTCGCCCGGGTTCCTGGTCGGCCTGGACGCGGACGACGGCTCGTTACTCTGGAGGGTTCGCTTACCCAAGGCCACTTTCGTCAGCGCCGGGAATCAGCTCTTGATCCTGGACGAAGAAGGAACCCTGCACTTGGCCCGACCCGACCGCGACGGCCCCCACATTCAAAGCAATTTCAAGGTCCTGCAGTACAACGCCTGGACCGCGCCGACACTGGTCGGGAAAAGCCTCTATCTCCGAGACCGGTTCGATATCGTGCGGCTGGATCTGCCCTAGTCGAAAATGTTGCGGGATGCGGGAAGGCCCCTGGAGTGCGGAAGCGCAGCGGGACGCGGAGCTTTCGCCCTTCTTCTCATTACTGTGTGAAGCCAGGTTGACCGCATATCTCGAAATGATAAGGCGCCAGCTGCCGCTGCAGCACTCAGGGTTTTCGTGCCATCCATCCACTTTCGCAAGCCAGCGACGCCGGAGGGAAGGGATGGCGGAGGGAGGGGACAACGGGTCGATCTTCAGCAGTGCCAATATCGAACAGAGCCAATGAACCAAGTTCACCCACGGACCCACAGACCCACGGACCCACAGACCCAACCTACCGACCCGGCAGATACTTCTTGGGAAATTTCGCCACAACCGTGTACTGCGGATCGACGATGTTGGCTACGCTGCTCTCGGCGAGTTGACCGAGGAGCGCGTAGGCGTCGAGCATGTCGAAGCCGTAGTCCTCGACCATCCACTCGACGAGTTCTACGTGAGCCGTTCGGAAGGCGTCGATCAGCGGACGGGCGCTTCCCGCCACCATGATGTAGT
>JBFGHF010000398.1:0-4631 GCA_041578355.1 Acidobacteriota bacterium | reverse complement strand
TCGAAGCTGGCCTTGTCGCGGTCATCCATCTTTTCGTAGCCGCGCTTGATCTGTTCCAATCGGGCCAAGGCTTGGCGGACGGGCTTGGCCGACAAAAGCCTCACGTAATAGGTGCTCAGTATCTCTTTCTCCCCGCGCACACCGCTGCCCACGCCCTCGATCAGGCGAGTGAAAGTGGCCTGCTTCGCCCAGGGCGAGTCGTTGAGCAGTTCGACGGCTTGTTCCTCCGTCCACTGCTCGAAGGGACGCTGTAAAGTGCGCTGGATGTCGGCCGGCGAAGCCCACCATACCAGCAGCAAGATCGGGAAGAGCAATTTCAACGGTTGTACTCCGCTTTAATCGGTTTTTCAGAGCCGGGTCGAAAGGCCGCGGATCGAATATCGACACCATGGCGAATCCGAGCGTCGCAGATTCGCTGACTTAGTATAACAACCTCGCCCCCCTGTTAGACGGCAATCCTGCGCACAGTGTTCCTTGCAATAGCGGGCATTTTCGCCTTGTCTTAGGATCGGCTCTTCCCGGCGCGTGCCGCCGCACGGGTCAAGGCCCTCTCGGAGAGGACTCGGGCCAGGTGGCGCCGGTAGGAGACGGAGGCGTGCAGATCTTCGAGGGGGGAGATCTCGCCCGCCACGGCTCTCGAGGCCTCATGGATCGCCTCGGGGGTGGGCGGTCGTCCCAACAGCACCTCGGGTGCTTTCGCTGAGAGCGTCACCGATTCGCCGGCGTTGAGCAAAGAGAGCCGGACGGCCGTGCAGAGGCCTTCCTTGGACAGGCCCAAGGAGCAGGCCACTCCCACGATGGCGTAATCCCCGTGACGGCGTGCAAACTCCTCGAAGGCCCATCCCTCCGTCGGGGCGAAGGGCGGGAAAGCGATCTCGACGAGGATCTCGTCGGGTCGACGGCAAGTGGCAAACATTCCGCGGAAGAAGTCGGTCGCCTCGACCCAGCGGCTTTTTTCCCGGCCTTGAAGGTGAAAGCGCGCCGACCGCGAAAGCGCCACCGCGGGCAGCTCGGCGGCCGGGTCGGCTTGAGCCAGGCTCCCGCCGATGGTTCCCCGGTTGCGGATCTGGGGGTGGGCGATGAAGGGCATCGTTTCAAACAGCAGTGGGTCACATTCTCGAACCAGATCGGATCGTTCCACATGACTTTGCCGAGTCATGGCGCCGATGAGCAGCCCTTCCTCCGTCTTTTTGACGAACGACAACTCCTCGACGCGGTTGAGGTCGACCAGAATGGCAGGCTGTGCCAGACGGAAGTTCATGGCCGGAACCAGGCTCTGTCCGCCGGCCAGCAGCGTGGCCTCGTCGCCGTGCCGGCCGAGGATCTCCAGAACCTCATCCAGCGTTCTCGGAGCCAGGTATTCAAAAGGAGCGGGTTTCAATTTTGGTCTTCCGTCTTCGGTCTTTGGTCGTTCGTGTCTCGTCCTTCGATCGCTCTCGTATCTGAGATCGATTCATCACGGGTCGATCACGAAGACGAAAGGCTGAGGGATGAAATCGAGAATCAGTTCGCTTTCTCCAGCAGTTCGAACAATCGATTCGGGCTCAGGGGAATCTCGAGGATTTCGATCCCGTAGTCGGAAAGCGCGTCCTCGACGGCCTGCGCGAAGAGGGCTGCCGCGGGAATCGCTCCCGCCTCCCCGGCCCCTTTCACCCCCAGCGGATTCAGTGGTGAGGGCGTTTCGACGTGGTCGGTTTCAATGGGCGGGACGTCGGTGGCCGTGGGCAGCAGGTAGTCCATGAAAGAAGCGTTCAAGATTTGGCCCTCACCGTCGAAAGCCAGTTCTTCGAAGAACGCGTTGCCGATTCCCTGGGCCACGCCGCCCTGGATCTGTCCCTCCAGGATGAGCGGATTGATGACGCGGCCGCAATCGTGAACCACGACGTAGCGTTGGATCTCCACTTGGCAGGTCTGGGGGTCCACCTCGACGATCATGGCGTGCACACCGTTGGCTGTCGAGCCGCGTTCCGGCCCGAAATAGGAAGTCGCCTCGAGGCCTGGTTCGGTGCCGGGTTTGACGGCGCCCCGCAGTGGGTTTGCGCGCACGGCCAATTCGCCCAACGTGATCGCGCTCTGGGGAACGCCGCGGACGCGCACCGTCCCTGCCTCCAGTTCCAGATCTTCTTCGGCCGCTTCCAGGACGTCGGATGCCAGACGCAGGATCTTGCGCCGCACCTCCACTGCCGCGGCGTTGCAAGCATTGCCGGCCACTACGGCCCCTCGGCTGGCGAACGTTCCCGTCCCCCAATGGAATTGCTGCGTATCTCCGGTGACCACACGGATGTCTTCGACGGGAATCTGAAGCACCTCGGCCACCACCTGCGCGAAGACCGTGAAATGGCCTTGTCCTTGAGTTCCCACGCCCGTGACCAGGCTGACCTTGCCGCTTGTCTCGACCGTTACCCGGGCACCTTCGTAGGGCCCGATGCCGGTCCCCTCGACATAGCAGACTACGCCGATCCCGGCGTGCTTGCCTTCCTTGCGAAGCCGGGGCTGCGCCCTTTCGAGAAACTCTCGATATCCGATGTTCTCGACCGCCTTTTCCAAGGAGGGCTGGTAGTCGCCGCTGTCGTAAACGAGAGGAGCGAAGTCCTGGAAGATGATCTGGTGATCGTGCGGGAAAGCGTCGGGAGGGAGCAGGTTCCGCCGACGGATTTCGACGCGATCCAACCCCATCTCCTTGGCGGCCAGGTCGAGCAGCCTCTCCATCACGAAGACGCCGTGCTGACGACCCGCGCCGCGGATGGGGGTCACGATCGGCTTGTTGGTGAATATCGCTTTGAATTCGCTGTAATAGTTTGGGACGTCGTAGGGGCCCAGCAATGTGCACTGGCTGTTGATGGGGACGGTGAGTCCGTAGGGGTTGTAGGCGCCGTTGTCGTGCAGAAAGACGTCGTGGACGCCGAGAATCCTTCCCTCCCGGTCGAGAGCGATCTCGGCATCGTGAATCTGTTCCCGCTCTTGGGTGGTGGCGAAGAAGTTTTCCTGGCGATCCTCGATCCACTTGACGGGACGCCTCAACCTCATCGAGATCCAGGGCAGCACCACTTCTTCGGGGTAGAACATCATGATCTTGGGCCCGAACCCTCCACCGATGAAGGGTGCGATCACCCGCACCTGCGATTCCGAGAGCCCGAGCATCGAAGCGATCCCGTTTCGAATCGGGATGGGCGCCTGAGTCGTGTCCCAGAGAGTCAGCTGTTGGCTCCGGTCGTCCCAATCGGCGACGATACCGCGGTTTTCAATCGCGCAAGAGGCGCCGCGGTCGTAGCGAAATCGGCGAGCCAATAGCAGATCGGCCCGGCCGCGGGCTTTCTCGTAGCTGCCTTTTTCCTGGGCGGCGTGCGCTGCCAGGTTCGATCCCGCGTCCTCGTGCACCAGGGCGGAATCGGGCTCGAGTGCCTTGCGGATGTCCACCACGGCCGGAAGAGGTTCGCAATCCACCCACACCTGGTCGCGAGCGTCCTCGGCGGCGTAGGCGCTGTCGGCCACGATCACCGCCAAAGGCTCGCCGGCGTGGCGGATCTTGTCCCGTGCCAAGGGCACTTGTGTTCTTTCCGTGAAGCGCAGATTCGGGATGGGCGGCGGCGGCACCAGCAGCGGACCGGGCTTCCAGTAGTCGCCCAGGTCTTCGGCGGTGAAGACACCGTGCACTCCCGGAACCTCGAGGGCCCCCGAAACATCGATCTTTCTGATCGTTCCGTGGGCGATGTCGGCCCGCACGAGCACGGCGTGAAGCATTCCGGGCAGGTGTACGTCGTCGATGAAAACCGCCCGGCCGGTCAGCAGCCTGGGATCTTCGTTGCGGCGAAGAGGCTTTCCGAAGTATCTGGTCGCCATGTCGGGAGATCGCCTCTAAGGAGATTGGGAAGGGGCGCTGCCTGCAGCTTGAATCGCTTCGACAATCTTTTGATACCCGGTGCAGCGGCAAAGATTTCCGGATATCGCCTCTCGGATTTGGCTTGGGCTTGGATTCGGATTCTCCTTGAGGAAAGGGATGACGGTCATCAAGATTCCCGGCGTGCAGAACCCGCACTGCAAGCCGTGATGTTCCCGAAAGGCCAACTGCAGCGGACTCAGATCGCCCACCTCCGGCCCTGAAGAGAGACCCTCTACGGTCTCGACTCGTTGACCCTCCGTCTGAACGGCGAAGAGCAGGCAAGATCTCACCGCTTCACCGTCGAGCAGAATCGTGCAAGCGCCGCAAACCCCGTGCTCGCAGCCCACGTGGGTTCCCGTCAATTCCAATTCATGGCGCAGGAAATCACTGAGCAGAAGCCGCGGTTCGACGTGCCGTGTGTACGGCTCACCGTTGACACTCAGCGTGATCTCGAGTTTTTCGTGCGACTCCATCAACGACGCGCTCCCTTCAACGGCGCCACCTTAGCATACGGGGAGCGGGTGACGGTGAGGAACAGCGAGGGGCTGCGCCTGGAAGGCCGGGTCGTGGGGTCCGGCCGTCGCGCGGGCGTCCTGCCCGCACCCGGAGTCGGGCCTGGCCTTCCCATTTGACACCGAATCGGGCGCTTCACTAGAATGTCGGCCTTCGCTCTGGGCGATTAGCTCAGCTGGTTAGAGCGCCGTCTTCACACGGCGGAGGTCACTGGTTCGAGTCCAGTATCGCCCACCAT
>JBFGHF010000397.1:0-4632 GCA_041578355.1 Acidobacteriota bacterium | reverse complement strand
GGTGACAAACAGAAGCGCTAAAACGAATCGACGTGACATTCAGGAGTCCTCCTTTTGCGATGATGCTAGCGGGATTGGGCCTGTGGGTCTATGGGTTTGTGGGTTTGTGGGTCTGTGGGTCTGTGGGTCTTTGGGTCTTTGGGTCGGTGGGTCCGCTCAATAGGGATACCTCGCTTGGAGGAACGCGACTCGCTTCTCGGTGACCAGGTAGACGAGTCGATGCTCCTGTGTAATCCGCCTCGACCAAACACCCTCGCCGAGATACTTGAGGAGTTCCGGCTTGCCGATTCCGCTGGAGGGGTCGCAAAGAGTGTCTTCCACCAGTTTCAGAATCCGCAGTGCGGTCCGCCGATCCGTCCTCACCCAGAAGGCTAGATCTTCGCGAAACGTGGTCCGGACGTTCTTGCAGGGGGCCTTCGAGGCTTACCGATGCTTTACAGAATCCCCGGACCCGAACGATCCGGTCGTGAATCTGTCACGCACTCATTGGAATCTCGACCGGTAACGCTCACACAGCGCGCGAGTGATGCGGCAGAGTTGGTCGAACTGCTTTCGGGCCTCCACGGGCTCGCCGCTTTGGAGCAGGGTCAAGGCCAGGTTGAGGCGGGGAGCGGGGTAGTTGGGATTGTATTCGATGGCTCTGCGATAGGCGCCGAGAGCATCCTCTGTCTTGCCGAGGTTGGCCGCGGCGACCCCCCGGTAATTCTGGAGCAAGGCATCGTCGAGGCCTGAAGCCAGAGTCTTGTCGAGCGCTTCCAGCCCCTCGGCGAACTGGCGGTTCTCGACCAGCGCGACAGGAAGCCATCTGAGCGCCGCCAGGTCGGCGGGCCTTTCCCGCAGAATCTCGCGATAAAGGCGAACGGCCTCCGTAAAGCGGCGGGTTTCGCGGTAGAGGCGCGCCAAGAGACGGCGGGCGCTGAGATCCTGGCCGGAGAAGTTCGACTCTTCGAGCCAGCGGACGGCTTCGTCGGCTCGTCGCAAATCGGCCAAGGCGCGGGCCTTGCCGAGGATCGTCGAGGCGAACCCCGGATTGAGCCGAAGCGCCGTTTCGAAAGCACTCAGGGCCTGGGCCGGTCGGCGAAGTTGAAGGTAGTTGTTGCCCAGCGCGTGATGCGCGATGAAGAGCCCGGGGTCGCGGCGCGTCACCTCCTCGAGAATGGAATTCGACTGCTCCGGCCGACCCGCTTCGGCGGCCTGCAAGCCTTCCAGGACACGGCTGTAGATGCCGATCTTGTCCTTGGGATCGGCCAAGTCTCCTCGCTCCTCGATGGCCACCGGATTGCCGAGGGATACGTAACCCAGGGCGGCCAGGCGCTGCAGAGTGTCTTCGTCCCGGGTCGCCTCCGGGGACCTCGCGCTCTGCTGGAATCGCGCGCTCAGCGATTGCAGTTTCGCCCGCAGCTGGTTGCCCAGAGCGGATTGCTGCGCGAACAGATTGGCGGTTTCGCCTGGATCTGCGCGAAGATCATACAACTCGGGCCGCGGCGCGTCTATGAGCTTCATGGCGCCTTCCCGGTAACTCCTCAGGCCACTCCATCCGAACGTGGTGCGGGGATAGAGTGTTTCCGCATAGGCCGTTCCGGCCAGGCGGCGTTTGCCGAGGATTTCCGAAAGAAGTCCGCGCCCTTCGACTGCGGGGTGAGAGGGCAGCCGCAGAGCTTGCAGAATCGTGGGGACGATGTCGATCGTCTGCGCCAAACCCTCCAATCTCCGCACCGCGTCGTAGGAACCGGGCAGTTTGAAGATCAGAGGCACTCGAATGACCGATTCATAAAGGAAAAACCCGTGCTCTTGCTCGCCATGCTCTCCCAACGACTCGCCATGATCGCTGGTCACCACGATCACGGTGGACTCGTACTTGCCCGATTTGCGGAGCTCGGCGAGCACCCGGCCGATCTGCGAGTCGGTGTAGGCCACCTCTCCCGCATAGAGATCGTTGGCGTAGCGGCTGCGGTAAGGCTCGGGCGGGTCGTAATCGTGGTGAGGGTCGAACAAGTGCAGCCAGGCGAAGTAAGGCGACGGGGTCTGCGACAGCCAGCCCAGCAGCCGGTCCACCGTCTCCGAAGCCCGTCGCTGGACGTTGCCGGGGTTGACGCCCTCGAAGTCGGCGGCCTCAAAATCGTCTACGTAAAGATCGAAGCCCCGGTCGAGCCCCCAGCTGCGGTCGAGAACAAAGGCGCTGACGAAGGCGGCGGTCCGGTATCCCTCTTCCCGGAGCAGGGAAGCCAGGGTGGGGACGCTCGTGTTCATGGCGCCCGACGTGAAGTCGCGCAGTCCGTGTGTTGCCGGGTAGGTCCCGGTCAGGATCGAGGCGTGGGAGGGCGGCGTCAGCGGGACCTGGCAGTAGGCGTTGACGAAGAGAGCGCCGTCGGCGGCCAGCGAGTCGAGATGGGGAGTCGTCACCCTTTGCGACCCGTAGCAGCTCAGATAATCGGCGCGGAGAGTGTCGACGGTGATCAGCAGGACGCTGGGGCGGTGTCTGTCAGGGTCGGTCTCCTGCCCCCCGGCCAAGCTCCGGCAAGCGCCTGAAACAAGAAACCCCAAGAGCGCGCTCAGGGCCAGGATCCTTGCTTGTCGAAGCCTCCGGGTCATGGATTGAAATTATAACCCTCGTCGCTTCTTCAGCGGGCTCGAGGGGCCGGCGGCCCGACGCTGTTGTGGGCCTCAAGTGCACTCCACGGGAGCGACTCGAAAAACGAATCAAAATTGTTGGAATCGAAACAAACCCGCGCACCTGACAAGCCTTTTCGTATCAGCGGCTTAGAGACGGCCATCAGACTTCCCCTCGTGGTTCATTCAAGTTATTGAATTCGGCCCCCGACAGACATCCATTTTTTTGAATCGAGAACCCGGCCCATCTCTTGGCAGGACACTCTAAGCTCATGTAGACTTTGCATTTAGAGCCGATCGGATACGGTCACCCGGGCAGTGGTTTAGGAATTGCTTCATGTTTGGTTGCATACGAGGGGTTTGTCCCCGCTTAAGAGGGAGGGGTAAGAAACCCTTGGAAAACGGCATGAATGTGGTTCTCAAAAAACCAATTGAAATCGGAGGAATGCTAATGACTAAAGGAAAACTGGGCCGCTATATGGTGGCCAGCTTTCTGGTCCTTGGCTTGGCGATGGTAGGGGCGTTCGCACAGTCGACCGCAACCATTACCGGCCAGGTCAAGGACGCGAGCGGAGGGGTGGTCCCCGGCGTGGAAGTCACCGTGACCAACGTGGGCACGGGCGACAAGCGCACGGTCGTGACCGCCGAGTCGGGGAATTTCCGGGTGCCCAACCTGGCGCCGGTCACCTACGAGGTCAGGGCTTCGCTGACCGGGTTCCGGACTGCCGTGAGCCGAATCACATTGACCGTCGGCGAGGTGGCCCACCTGAATCTGACCCTGGAAATCGGTGACATCTCCGAAACCGTCGAAGTGACCGACGCCGCCGCCACGGTGGACGTCGAGCAGGGACGCGTTTCCTCGCTGGTCAACGAACAGCGAATCAAAGACCTGCCCCTCAACGGCCGCAACGTGTTCCAGCTCATGCAGCTGGCGCCGGGGGCGGTCAACACTACGGCCACGGTTTTCGAGCCCGGACAGAACACCAACGTCAACGGAGGCCGCGCCAACATGAACGGCTTCTGGATGGACGGTGTGACTTCCAAGGGTTTGAGCGGCGGCACCGGCGCGGGCGACGCGGCCGGCACCACCCCCAACCTGGAAGCGATCCAGGAGTTCCGGATCGAGACGCTCAACTTCTCGGCTGAATTCGGAAACTCGGTGGGTTCGGTGGTCAACGTCGTCAGCAAGAGCGGAACCAACGCCTTCCACGGCAGCGTCTACGAGTTCCACCGCAACGACAACCTGGACGCCCGCGAGTTCTTCGACGCCGACAAGCCTGAGTTCATTCAGAACCAGTTCGGCGCCAGTCTGGGCGGCCCCATCGTCAGGGACAAGACCTTCTTCTTCGCGTCCTACGAAGGGACCCGCATCCGGACCGGTGAGAGCGCCCTGACGGTGTTCGAGAGCCAGGCCTGGGCGAACTACATGCAGCAGAACGGCGCGCCCGTGGCCCGCTACCTCTACTCCAACTTCGCCGCCACGCGGCCGCTCGACACGACCACTTTCACGGTCGGCGAGTACCTGGCAGGCTTCAACTACATCACCGACGCCAACAGTCAGGCGGAAGTGGACACGGCCCTTGGCAGCCTCTTCGGGTCCGCGCCCGGTGCGCTGGCCTTCAACGCTCCGATGCTGGGAGAGGCCTCGTTCTTCACGCCGGACGCCACCGACAACAACGGCTTCAGCGTCCGCGTCGACCAGGAACTGGGCGACAACGACAAGCTCTACGGCCGCTACTTCTTCAACAAGAGCGAGGGCACGGTCGTCGACCCGAGGCCCGCTTTCAACTCGCCTTTCATCTCCAAGAACCACCAGTTGGCTTTCAACTGGACGCACATCTTCTCGCCCACCATGGTCAACGAAGCGCGCACCGGTGTGACGCGCGCCATCGGCGACATCTTCGCCGGCAACCCTGGAGTACCCCGGGTGACCGACGGCGGTTCGGGATCGGCGGTCTTCGGCGCCTACAACGGCTACCCGCAGATCTTCCACGAGAACATCTTCACCTACGCCGACACCCT
>JBFGHF010000396.1:0-4649 GCA_041578355.1 Acidobacteriota bacterium | reverse complement strand
GGACACCTATAAAGCCCTCAAGATGTCGCAGTACCTCGAGACCCTCAACAACCGCTCCTCTTGGCGCGGGGGAACCAAGGTCGCGTTGGTCACGGGCGAAGGCGTTATCACCTCGGGCAAGAGCGACGCTTTTTCCGAAACGCTGGGCGGAAGCACTCTGGCCCGTCATCTGCGAGAGCTGAGAGAAGAAGACGATTACCGAGCTGTCTTGTTGCGAGTGAACAGCCCTGGCGGTTCGGCTGTGGGATCCGACATGGTCTGGAAGGAAGTCCGACTGTTGCAGGAGGCCGGGATCCCGGTCATCGTTTCCATGTCGGGAGTGGCCGGTTCGGGCGGCTACTACATTGCCATGGGAGCGAAAAGCATCGTCAGCCAACCCTCGACGATCACGGGCTCCATCGGGGTCATCTTCGGCAAATTCGACATGGAAGGGCTCTTCGACTGGATGGGCGTTTCCGTCGACCGGATCAAACTGGCCCCCAACGCCGACGTTTTCTCGCCGGTCACTCCTTTGACCGAGGAGCAGCGCAGGAACATCACCTCCTGGATGCAGAAGATCTACGACGAATTCGTCGGCAAGGCCGCCGACGGGCGAGGCATGACGTACGACGAGTTGGAGGCCAAGGCGAAGGGCCGTGTCTATACGGGAGCCCAGGCTGTCGAGTTGGGCTTGGTCGACGCGCTGGGCGGTTACGGCGCCTCGATCGCCGAGGTCAAGGAAGCGCTCGGTTTGGAGCCGTCCGATTCCATCCAACTGGTCCGCTATCCGCCTCCGTTGGGATTCTGGGAGTCGTTGACCACGACCGAATTTCTCGAGACCTACACGCAGAACGTCTCCTGGCGCGGTTTTCTCGAGGAGCAGCTTCACTACCTGACGACGCCGGCGCCCCGGTTGCTGATGCCCGAGGCCAGAATCCAGTAAACACGGCGCCGCCACCCTTCAAGTGTTCGTAAGGCGGGCTTCCTGCCCGCCCGTGGGTCGGGCCACCTTCTCCGCCGGGCAGCTTGGAAGCTGAGGGCACTTCAGCGTCTGCGAGTCCATCCGGGACGCGGATCGCTCCCCAACCGGGGTTCGTCGCCGTCGAGGACCCCGTCATCGTCGCGGTCGATGCCGATTCGGCGTCCGCTGCCGGGCGGAACGATGGTCGCTGTAAGAACAAGCCCTCCGGTGGTGATCTCTTCTTCCAGAAGCCCCCAATCCACGATCTGCGCCTCTCGATCGGTGTGAAAGAAAAGCTCGTCGCCCGAAGTCCTCGCTTCGAGGAGGAATCCACGGCTGCGACCCCGCAGGATTCCGTGTAGCACCAAATCGCCGTCTCCCGCGCGGACCCTCGACAGATAAAGCTCGAAGAGATCTCGGGACTCCTCCAGATTGGCCGGTCCGAGCGTTAGTTGCTGACCCACGATGGGCGCCAGTCCGGTGGGGAAGGCCAAAAGAAACGCTTCCAGGTCCCTGACTTTCTCGCTGCCCGTGCGCTCCGGCTCGTCGCGAAAGGTGAAAATCTGCAACGGGAAGCGGAAGAAATTGAAGAGGTTGGGGATCGACCCGTCGTGCAGGTACCCGAACCCTCTCACCTGATCGCCCAGGTGAGCCGTGGGGCGCTCCTCGAAGACGATGCCGACCGTGCCCTGGCCCTCCAGAATGCTGGGCAGCGCATACCCGAACATTCCCACCTTCTGGTAGAGGTTGCGCAAATGCGGAACTTTCATGTCCTGCGTCAGCCCCTCGAAGGAAGCACGCCCATCGGCGCCGAGGGGAAGCGTGTGACATGAGAAACAGGGATCCCCGTCTCCGCCCGGCCCGTTGCGCTCGCCGCTGGAATTGAAGAGATCTCGACCCCGTTCCTGGGGCGGGGTCAGACTGCCGTCCAGCGGAGCGATCGGGTTGGGAGGATAACGCAGGGTGAGGGCGAAGTCGGCGAAGGCCTGCATCCGCTCCCGCTCCAACTCCTCGCCTCCCAGCAGTTTCTCAAAGGCGGGGCGGAAGGCCATGAAAGCCTCCCTGGAATCGAAGGGGGCCTCGTGACCTCCATTTCGGTCGCCCCTCCAGTGCATCGCTCCGGCGTCCCGCATTCCCCGCAAGCTTTGAGTCGTCATGGGACCCTTGATGGGATGGAAATCGGTCAGAGGAAGTCCTCCGAACTGGACTTCCACCGCCTCCAGAGGGTTGTCTTCGACGACTCCGTCGGGGTCGCCCAGGTCCCAGGCCAAACTGTCCAAGTCGCCGAAGATATGACAGCTGGCACAAGCAGAATCGCCGTGCCCCGAGAGCCGAGCGTCGTAGAGCAAAGGGCGCCCTTGGCGGATCTCGGCGGGCTCCGGGTTGTGAGCGAGCCGTTTCCGACCGACCTCGCGAAGAGACTCGGTATCCACGATCGAGATCGTGAGGTCGAATCGGTTGAGGACGAAGAGTCGCCCCAGTCCTTCGTGGAGGGCCAAACCGCAGGGCCCGCCTCCCACATCGATCCTCGACAAGACGGATCCGCCCGCGTCCAACACGGCGACTTTCGCCGAGCCGAAGGCCGTCAGGAAGAGACGCTGGCCATCCCGGCTGAAGGCCATGTCGAGGGGGAACGCCAGACTCTGCGCGATCTCGGACGCAGGGCCCGGAAGACTCGAATAGTCGATGTGCGGATTGAGATGGACCGGCCGGACCCCCGACGCCCCGATGACCGTGACTCGGTTCTCGGCGAGATGCCCGTTGAGAACCGGTTCGAAGCGGACCAGATTGCGGCTCTCCAGATTCGATACGTACAACTCTCCGTTGACCGGATGAACCGCCATGTTGAAGAGAATCGTACCGACCCCGGAATAGGACTCCGTTTCGACGGGAGGGTCGACGGTGGCATCGAGGACGAACACGTCATGGTCGGGCAGGTTGAAGCGCACCCGCGGCGTCCAGTCGCGCCCTGTCGAGTCGACCCAGCGGCCCTTCTGCAGTTGCAGGATCAAGCCCGACAAGGGGGCCGCAACGCCCTCCGCGTTCTCCAACGGCGGCGCCATCCCCGGAGCTTGAAAACCGTCGGCGATGGCGGCGTTGGCCAAAAAGCTCGCCGAGACGGCGGCCGAGGCCAAGACCGTGGTTTGGTTGCCCGAATGAAAGGAGGCGGCATAGACTCGGCTACCGTCGGGAGTGACGGCCAGCGCCCTGGGAGTGTCGGCGAAGAGCGTGACGATCTCGGGAGCCCGTTCCAGATCATCTACGTCCCAAACCCAAACGTCGGCTCGTCCCACGCCGGGTTGGGTCAAGAGTGGATCTTGCGGTCGGTTCTGACCCCGACTGGCCGCGGTCACGAAGAGCTTGTTTCTGGCCGGACCCCCCAAAACGATGTCCCTCGGCTCGTCGCCGGTTTGCAGGGTGGCGGAGACGTAGGGCAGTTCAGGGTCGCTCAAGTTCACCACCGACACGCTGTCCGAGAGATGATTGACGACAAACGCCTGCGCCTCACCCCGCACCGCCAGCGCCACCGGTTCCAGACCCACCACGGTTTCACCGGCCCGTTCCAGCCCCTCGGCGCCGACGCGAAAGACTTCCAACCGATTGTCGGGAGTGTTGAGCGCCAGCAGCAGGTTGCCTGACGGAGTGAGCGCCAGAGGGCGCACGGGGCCCGACTCGAAGTTGAGAAAAGACTCGGGTTGCGGTTGGGAGGCGGAGATCTGGGTCCGCCGGCTCAGGCCTGCGAGAACGGCCAAACCCGTCAGCAACAACCCGATCAGAACCCTCTTCCCGCTTGGCCCGCTCAATTCCCCACCTCCGAACACTCGTTTTGCGGATCCCAGCAGCAACGCTTCATATCGATCGAACCGTTTTCTTCGAAGCAGACTCCTTCGGACTCGAGAAGGGCGCGCTGGAGGTCGGCCGAGCGGCCTTTGAGGCTGATGCCTCCTCGGGAGTTGACCACGCGATGCCAGGGGAGCCCGTGTCCGGGCGGCAGTGCCCGCATGGCCCAACCCACGGTCCGAGCCGCCCCTTTTCGGCCCAGCAGCCGGGCCAACGCCCCGTAACTGATCACACGCCCGCGCGGAATCTCCGCAACCGCCTCGTAGACTCGCTTGAAAAAAGTTTCCGCGTCCCTCACGCCGCCTCCATTCTACGACGCCAAATCCCGCCCTCCCAAAACGGGGTCACAGCTTGAAAATGAAAAAGCCGGCGCACCCCCGTTTTAAAGGCTTCTCCGGCGGGGTTCACCTCTTGAAAATCAATTTCGCCGTGAGTCTTTGCGCATTCCGCCCATCCACATCCGGCTTTGAAGGGGATCCGGATCGACCGCCCAAACCCACCCCGGTCTTAACAATCCACTCCGCTTTCGCTATTTTAATGCCCGAAAAGGTCGCGATTGTGTTGAGGGGTTAAGAGGATGAACAAAACCAACGGAACAATGATCCAAGCCCGGGGGCTGAGCAAGTACTACGGGCATTTCGTTGCGATCGAGGACATCAGCTTCTCGATACCGGCCGGGCAGATCGTGGCTTTCTTGGGTCCCAACGGCGCCGGGAAATCGACCACCATGAAGATACTCACCGGCTACCTGGCGCCCAGCCGGGGAAGCGCCTCGATCGGCGGCTTGGACATCCATCGGGACCGACTGGAGGCGTCGAGCCGATTGGGATACCTCCCGGAAAACGGTCCCCTCTACCTCGACATGACG
>JBFGHF010000395.1:0-4664 GCA_041578355.1 Acidobacteriota bacterium | reverse complement strand
CCACCAGCGACATGTTGCGTACCGGCAGTTGCTGAAAGGGGGCGTACATGGCGTAACGACTTTCCTGGCGGATTCCGAAGTTGCGGATGTTTCGAGCCACCCCGACGATCTGCCTCCAGACCGGCTGTTGGGGGTTGTTGACATTGATCCGCTGACCCAACGGGCTTCGATCGCTGAAAAAGCGTTCCGCCAGGTTTTCGTTGATGATCACCACGGGCGGCGCCTGCTGATCGTCGGCGGGCCCGAAATCGCGGCCTGCCAGGAGAGGAATTCCCATGGTGGCGAGGTACCCGTCGCTGACCAGCCGGAACCAGACCGCGGGCTCTTCGCCGGGACGCCAGGGAGGCTGTCCTTCGATATTGAAGTTGACATCGCCATCGGCGCCCGCCAGGGGAACGGTGTTGGTCAAGGCCACCGATTCGAGTCCCGGGATCGTCTCCACATCGCGCCGCACTCGAGTGAAGAAACTCCGCGTGTCGTCTCGCGCCTGGTAACGGGCGGCGGGCAGGGCGATGTTCATGGCAAGGACCTTCTCCGGTCGAAAACCCACATCCTCCGTCCTCAGGTTTTGCAGAGTCCGCAGAAGGAGCCCGGCTCCGATAAGCAACATCAGGGCGAGCCCGACCTGTCCCACCACGAGGACCGATCGAAGTCTGCCTCCGGCCGCCACCGCCCGACTTCGACCAGCCGCATGCAGAGCTTGATTGAGGTCGGGGCGGGAGGCCAGCAGTGCCGGGAACAACCCGAAAAGCAGGCCCGTTAGAATCGTCACGGCAGCACTGAAGACGAGGATTCGTTCATCGACTTGAACCTCCTGAAGTCGCGGAGTTCCCTGCGGCGCCAGCGAAACCAGCAGGCCCGTGCCCAGATATCCCAGCAGGACTCCGAGGAATCCCCCGACGGCGGCCAACAGCAAACTCTCGGTCAGCAGCTGCCGGGTGATCCGCCTGGCGCCGGCTCCCAGGGCGGCGCGGATGGCGATTTCATCACTGCGTCCGGTTGCCTGCGTCAAGAAGAGATTGGCGACATTGACACAGGCCATCAAAAGGACGAATCCCACCGCCGCCAGCAGGATTCGCAAGGGAGTGCTCACAGCGCCCACCAGGTCCTGCCGGTAGGGATGCAGAGCGAAACCGACACCGGTGTTGGCCTCCGCGTGCTCGGCCTCGAGGCGACGCCCGATTTCCTCCGCTTCCGCTTGCGCCCTTTCCAGGGTCGACCCGGGGGAAAGCCGAGCCACAGCTCGGAAACAGGCTCCCCCGCGTCCGCAGGCGTGCTGGCTCATGTCCATGCGCAGGGGACGCCAGAGAACGGCGTTCGAAATGAACGGCGTCCGGAAGCTTCTGGGCATCACACCGATCACCGTGAATAGCTCGGCGTCGAAGTTGAGAGTTCGACCCACGGCGTCAGGGACGCCCCCCAGCTCCTGTTGCCAGAAACCGTGGCTGACCAAGACGGTTCCCGGAGCCCCGGGCTGGTCGTCCTGCGGCTGAAATCCACGCCCCATCAGCGGAGAAACAGCCAAGACTTGAGAGAACATGCCTTGGCTGACCTGCGCGGCAACCAGTTGCCGGGGAGTGCCGAGCCCGGTCATGGTGGGCGCCCAAAGGGAATACAAAGCCACATCTTGGAAGCTCTGCGAGGATTCGCGCAGATCGTGAAAGTTGGGGTAGGAGAGCCATTCCCGAGCGGGACCCGAGCGCCGCGTATAGTCCGCCCAGACCGCCACCAGCCGCGAAGGCTCGGGGAATGGCAGGGGCCGAAAGAGGATCCTGTCGACCACGCTGAAGATGGCCGTCGAAGCGCCGATGGCCAGCGTCAGAGTCAGCAAGGCCGCCACGGTGATCGAGGGGCGACGCAGCAAACCGCGGAACGAAAACCGCAAATCCTGCAGCAATCCGGTCATGGGCACCTCCGCTCTGGATGTTCACCCCGAGCATATACGGCTTTCGTCTCGCGGTTCCATCGGGCAGCCGACCGAATTTCGTCGTTTTTCGGTCAGAACATCAGTTCGAAGTGCTGAAATTCATGCGCACCTTTTCCACGACGTCATGACCGTAGGCCGCCAGACGGCCTTCGAGCCTTCCGGGAGCGCTGTCGATGTCTTGCCCCAGCGCGGTCCTCGCCTTCTCCAGGTCCACGTTGATGTTGCAGGAGTAAAAGCACCAAGTGACCTTTTCGAACGCCTTCTGGACCGTGGTGGCGACCACGCTGGTGATCAGTTGCTCGAGCGCCTCGTTGTTGAGGCTGATGGGACCGATCCCCCGGATGACTCGGTCGATGATCACTCCGGCGGCCGCCCCGGCCCCCTGGTTGATGCCCCGCATCGTGTTGAAGTCGTCGATGTCTACGCCCGTGCTGCCCTGCGAGACGGGTTGGAAGGCGGGAAGTTCGAAGTCTTTCTCCGCTTCCGGAAAACTCAGCCCGGTGGCGCCGCTGGCGGCGGGCAAGCCTTCACGCGCATCGAATACCGCCTGGATCAGGACCCGGATCAAATCCGTCCCCACCGCCGTGAAGTTGAGGCGGAAGGGAGCGTTTCCGGCGCCCTGAAGCTGGACGACCGGGCTCTGGAGCGGGTCGATGTTCACATTGATCTGCGGGAACTGGTATCCCACGCCCCCATCGCGGGGTTTGAAGCCGACGTCACTGACTGAGACAAGCTGAATCGGCTGCCCTTGGGCCAGTTGGCTGCCTCCCAAGACGCCGGTGTAGATTTCCGCGGCGAAGGCCTGGCAATCGCTGCTCGCGGCTGGCGGCGTTTGGCCGCCACCGCTCTGGGCAGCCGCCTGGGCGGCGTTGAAAGCTTTGCACACCAGCGGACTGTGCTTGTCGAGTTGGGAGGCGATGTCTGCAATCGCCTTCTCCTTGTCAATCTGCAAGTCGACCGAGACGATCCGGCCGTTTCGAAAGTAGGCTTTGACGTACTCACGGATGTAGACCAGCTTATGATGGTCTTTCTTGACCCGGTCGTGACCGGAAGTCCCGGATGTCAGCCGCGAAAGAAGATGGTCTTTGGCATGCTGGGAGTACGCTTCCCAACCGCCCGATGCACTCGCCCGGTGGGCGTCCTCCAACAGTTTCTGGGCCTGGCTGAGGGAAACGTTGAAGTTCACTGTGGAATCCTTTCCCTCGCCGCTCACCTGGCAGTCGGGATTCGCCTCTGTTTGATTCCCCGCAATATGATCGTGGACAACCGCCGCGCAAGCCAGGATCGGGTTCTGCAGTGTCTGATCGGCGGCCTTGGCGGGATGGTTGTCGGGCAGGGCGGCCACAGAATTCTGCAGTGAGTTTCCAGACTTGAATTGTGTCGGGCCGGGACCCAGGGATTTCGCCGTCGCGCCGGTGCTGGCGCAGATCCCACCCTCCGACTTCATGCACTGACGGAACCGCGCCAAGTCCCCTTCGACGAGGTTGAAGAAGTGGCTGCGCTTCACGCTCCGCTCCGCCAAATTCGTGGCGAGTCTTTCTGCGATGCGGATGCACGAGGTTTGCGGCAGGGCAAAAAGCAAGAGCAAAACCAAACGAGGAAAGCTGCTTCTGAGACCGGGCATTGGTAGACCTCTCCATGGTGGACCTTAGTGGATACGAGACTTGAGATCATTCTGGCAGATTCCATGCGGTCTGCATAGAAGGAAAAATCGTCCACACATCCAGGGATCACGACCGTCCAGGGATCACGACCGTCGTCGAGGCCGGTCACGGCATTGGGTATAATCCAAGTGTCATATCAAACCATCGCCACCCTCAAGGGCGCTTGCCCCGGAAGGAGAAAGCCTGTGAGAGCTTCGGCCAGCATTCTGATCGTCGCCGTAGCCGGATTCGGCCTAGCGTTTCCGGTTCTGTCCAAAGGGAAGAAGCTCAACACCCAGGAGCTTCTGAAAAAGCACCTCGCTTCCATCGGGGCGCCACAGTTTCGAGCTCATCGGTCCAGCGTTCGCGCGACCGGTCAAGGCAATCTGCGGGTCCTGGTCGGGACCGAGCGAAAACTGGAAGGCAAGGTGGAATTGGTTGCTCAGGGTTCCGGCTTCCGCTCCTCGATGGTTTTCGACGTTTCCGATTATCCATCCGAGGAAGTGGCCTTCGACGGTGAAGAAACCTATGTCAACCAGCTCAATCCGGGTGAGCGGTCGATCATCGGAAGCTTCATCTATCACTACCCGGAGATCCTGAGCGAGGGCCTGCTGGGAGGCACGCTGGCAACTGGATGGCCGTTACTCAACTTCGATCAGCGCAAGCCGAAACTGAAGCACAACGGGCTCAGACGGTTCGGCGAGCAGCAGTTGCACGAGGTGGAGTATCGGAGAAGGAAAGGACGAAAAGACATCAAGGTCCGCATGTATTTTCTGCCCGAGACCTTCCACCACGTCTCCACCGTGTACCGGCTCGTCATTCCGGCCACCCTGCCTCAATACACCCGGGGCAGCACCCCCGCCTCGCGCGCTGAGCTGTCGTCGAGCCAAGTGGGGACCCGAGTCACCCTGGAGGAGCACTTCAGCGACTTCAGGGCCGTTGGAGGGTTGGCGATCCCCCACGCCTGGAAAGTGCGTCTCACCGGTGAAGGCCCGGCTGAAGAGTTGGCAGCGCTAGGGATCGTTGGGGCGTCGAGAGACCTTGGCGTGCTGGAATGGAATATCCGTTTCGACGAGCTCGAGTTCAACGTCGAT
>JBFGHF010000394.1:0-4666 GCA_041578355.1 Acidobacteriota bacterium | reverse complement strand
GGCAACCCAGAGGTCCTCGGCGTAGACGAAAGCCACACGATCGCCGCTGATGGCGGGTTGGGTCAAGAGTTTGGTGTCCCGGATGTCGATTGCGACGACGATCGTCCCGTTGCCGAAAAGGACGCCGGCAAAAAGAAAAGCAAGGCTGAGGACACGGTTTCGCGGCATGTCATTCTCCTGTAGTCGAAAACTGCCCGATCTCGCGAAGGTCGTTCGGGTGGAATGCTCAGAGTAGACCAGCGGCGGCCCAGAGGCAACAGTCCGAGAAATTCCCCCCGGGAAGCAAGGAACCCTTCGTCGGCCGCGAATAAAGCCCGGCGGGAGGCGTAAGGAAAAGGGCAGCGGGAATTCGGAATCGAAATTGAAAGGAGGACCTCATGATCTGGGTCGCATTGATCTTGTTGGTGGTTCTGTCGGGGCTGTTTCTGGTGACGCGGGCCGATCCGCGTCGAGCCGCCGGCGCAACCTTGCTGCTGGGAGTTCTGGGACTGGCCGTGATCGTCCTGCTGGGACTCAGTTTCCTGGTCGCCGTGCCCGCCGGTCACACCGGCGTCGCGGTCGTCTTCGGAAAGGTGCAGCCGGACCTCTATCCCGAGGGCCTTCGCTTCAAGAACCCGTTCGCCGATGTCGAAATGCTCTCGGTGCGTACCGAGACTTACACCATGAGCGCCGTCCTGGACGAAGGAGACACGCGTCGGGCCGACGCCATCATCGCCCTTTCTTCGGATGGGCTGCGCATGCCGCTGGACGTGACCGTGGCCTACCGGTTGGTCGCCGACGATTGTGCCTGGGTCTATCGGAATCTGGGGCGCTACTACGAAAACAAGATCGTCCGCCCGGCCGCCCGCACCGCGGTTCGGGAAGCCACCAGCCGATTCACCTCGCAGGAAGCCTACGCCACCAAGCGCGAGGAGCTGGCGCAGCTGATGCAGGCGCTGCTGGCCGAGCGCATCTCCACGCTGCTGGGAGAGTACGACGACTTCTCCGGCAGGGCCTTCATCATCCAACAGGTGATGCTGCGCAATGTCGATCTACCGGGCAAGGTCAAAGAAGCGATCGAGGAGAAGCTGGCCGCCGAGCAGGACGCGCTGCGAATGCAGTTCATCCTGGCCAAGGAGCGCCAGGAAGCCGAGCGCAAGCGGATCGAAGCCGCGGGTATCGCCGACTTCCAGAAGATCGTCAGCGAGGGGATCAGCGGACCCTTGCTGCAATGGAAGGGAATCGAAGCCACGATGGAGATCGCCAGGAGCCCCAACGCCAAGACCGTCATCGTCGGAAGCGGGAAGGGCGGATTGCCGATCATCCTCAATCCGGGGCAGTGATCCGGTTCGGGTCGTGAGCCGGGCCTGGGAATTCAGCGTTTCGAGGCGATCGAGTCCTGCATTCCTTGCAAGGCCCGGCCTGGCGATCGTTCGCCGATTGGAATCACGGCGGCGGAGTTGGCCTCTGTCACCGCCTCTCCTCACAGCTCCTTGCGCATCAAGGTCGCGCTGTGTTTTCCGTAACCGCGGCGGCGGTAGAAACCGATCACTTCGGGTCGGCTGTCGAGGAAGACAGAGAGCATGTCGCGGTCCTTGGCATGGTTCTCTGCCCATTCGAGCAAGCATCTTCCGATGCCCTGTCCGCGCATTTCCGGACGCACGATCAGATCGTCGACATGCAGATGAAAGCCGCGCGCCATGGTCTCGACGGGCCTCATGCCCAGTAGGCCTTGCAGCTCGGGAAGGAAAGCTCCGACCAGCCGGTAGCCCGCCCTCTGCTGGCGCTGCAACCGTTCCAGAAAGAGGTCCTCCGTCAAGTGGACGCGGAGCAGTTTGAGAACTTGAAAAGCTCGGCCCAGCTCATGACCCGCCAAAGCGCGAATCTCTATCGGTTGACTCACCGTGTCGAGACCTCCAGGACGATGCTTATCGTTGCGACGAAGCCATGGACGAAAGGCCGCCGGGTCAGACCGAACCCGCAGGCGATCCCGACGAGTGATGAACCAGGCGGGCTAGGGCCAGAGCCACTCGAAGACACCGGCTGTCAGCAGAGCATAGATCAAGCCGTCGATGACGTGCTTGATCGTAGTGCCCCAGGATTGGCCCTTCCAGATAGAGTCCTGAGCATGACCCCCGGCATAGCCGAGAAAAGCGGCGGTTCCCGCGATCTGGAAAACGGCCAGATACTCCGCTCCAGGACCCAGGCACCGTCCCGTGACGTAGGCGACGACGATCCCGATCACGATGCAGTAGACGAACCAGAAAGCAAGAAACTTGGCCATGTTGGGCGCGCCGGTGGGCATGATGTTCACCATTCCGACGGGGCCCTTCTTGTACTTCTCGAGCATCTCCGGCGATCCCATGTCCTGGGGATCCTTGGGGCAGGGAAAGGCGTAGTTCCCCGGAGGCACGCCCACGTTGCGCATGGCTTCCATCAGCTTTTCTTCGTCGGGGAGTTTGCGATAGTCGCCCCGGTGGAAGGGTAGAACCATGTGCAGGATCGAGCTGGCGATGAAAACGAGCACCGCCGCCAGCAGAATGGCAAGCCAGAGATCCATCACGGGAACCATTCGGGCACCTCCTTTGCAATCCGAATCGTCGACTTCGGGGCGATTATAGTGACGGTGGCAGAGATAGTCCACAGCTTTGCAGCCGAGGGCCGGATGGCCCCGGGAAGGATCGGGTGAGGGGAATCTTCATGGCCGACCTACCCCCGCGGCGGCGCTGGCGAGATGGTCTTCGAGGAATTTATCTAGCTCTTCCGGGGACCGGCCGCAAGCAGTGCGAAGAGCGCAAAGCCGAAAAACACTTCTTCATGGAACCCCCCCAGAGTGCGGAGAGTGGCAGTTTGATGGAGAGCCCTAAAACCGAGCCGACGCAACGGCAAGTCTTGCTCTCAGATCTGATTGTCCGAGGGAAGGATCATGAGTCGAGGGATCAAAATTCGCGCCGGCTGTTCCAGGACGAAGCGGACGCAACGCGCCACGTCGCAAGGCTGGAGCGGCTGACCGACGCCCAAGGAATGTCTGGGATGGGTCTCCATGTGGTCGTGCAGCTCGGTCATCACCAAGCCGGGTTGGACCGCCGAGACGCGCACCCCGCTGCCCGCCAGCTCCAGGCGGAGGCCCTCGGAGAGTGCTTCCAGGGCGTGCTTGGTCCCTGCGTAAGCTCCGGCCGTGGCGCGGACCTTGGTGCCCAACACGCTGGAAAGATTGACCAGGTGTCCTTGCCCAACCGACTTGAAGTGGCGGACTGCGCTATGGGCGACGCGAAAGGCCGCCTCGACATTGACCCGCACCATGCGACAGATCCGATCCAGATCGATCGTCTCCAGGCCGCCCGTCTCGAGCATCCCGGCATTGTTGACGACCACCTCGCAGGATCCGAATTCCTTCAAGGCGGTCTGCAACAGGGCTTCGGGCAGGCGGGGGTCGGTTATGTCGCCCGCCTTGTGCACGACCGGACCCTTCAGTTCGGCGCTCAGCTTGCGGAGCCGCTCTTCGCGGCGCGAGGTGAGAACCAGCTTCATGTCGGGAGAGAGTTCGCGGGCGATCGCCGCACCAATCCCGCTGCTGGCCCCGGTGATGATTGCGACCTGGTTCTCGAGAGTCACGCCGAGATGATAACAGGCTAAGGCTTTTCCTCCAGCTTGCGACGAATCTGGAGGATCCTTGCTTCCAGCTCATCCGCCTCTTCGACCCGTCCCAGGCTGCGCAACTTCCCGGCTCGTTCGAGGGATTGTTTGAGTTCCACGGTCAGCGTCTTCAGCTCCTTGAGACGTTGCTGAGTCTGTTCGTGCCTGAGTTCCAATTCTTGCCGCGCTCTTAGCAATTGGACTTCCTTTTCCATCCCCTCGGCCCGTTCGCCCTTACCCTCCATCCGCATTCGTTCGACATCCAGCTGCGCCCTCTCGGCGTCCAGATCCAAGACCGCGGACCGGAGTTTTATTTGGCGAGCGGCGAGTTGCTGCTGCTCGGAGGCGAGGGCCGACTTGAGCTTCCAGGCCTCGGTCTCGAGCAGATTGACGCCTTCCCGGTCGTTTTGTCGATGCGCATCGGCGAGCTCGATTTCCAGTGTGCGCAAACGCCGCTCCAACCCGGACCGGCCCAGCTGCAGCTCTTTTTCGAGTTGCATTTGCTCCGCGCGAATTTGCACGCGCCGTTCCAGGATTTCGCTGTGCCGCGTCAGCCATTCGGCTTCCCGGTTCTCCCCCTGGGCCGCCAGCCGCTCGATCTCTCTTTGCAACTCGAGCATTTCGGCCCGATGGTTGAGGCGGACTCTCTCGACCTCCAAGTCCATTTGCTTGGCGCGAATCTCCTCCAGCTGTTGTTCCAGGGAGAGCGACTCGTCCCTCAGCCGTTGCAGTGCCTCGCTCGTCGCGGCATGCTCCTGCGTGACGACGGGTTCGAGTCCTTGGGCCGCCGTCGGAAAAAGCAGCAGAGCCCAGCCGCAAGCCGCCAGAAAAGCGAGTTTTTGCCAACCGGAGAAAAGCAGACCTTTGCCGTGTCTATCCATGATCCTTTCAATCCTTTCCTGGAGCGAGCCAAGACCCACTCCACACGAGAAACGCGGCTCTCGAGCCCCGTTCTCCGACAGGTATTCCGCGACCTTGACCAAGGTTCGGGCATAGGTTGTTCGTTGATCGGGAAAGGCGGCGACGACCTCCAAGTCGCAGCACTCCTCCT
>JBFGHF010000393.1:0-4674 GCA_041578355.1 Acidobacteriota bacterium | reverse complement strand
GGCGTCCACCCGAAGCGGAGGGTTGCCGCGGCCCAACGCCAGGGTGGCCAAACTGCGGTCGGCCAGATTGTCGTCGATGAACAAACCGTGGAGTTCGCTTTGCACCAAACCACTCCGCTCCATCCCGGCGATCGTGTCCGAAACCCCTACGCCGGGTCAAAACCGTACTGAAAGGAAAACGCCATCCGGCGCGGATGTGCGGCCCGAGAGGTCGATTGCAAAGCGCAGCTCTTCGAGCTCCTCCGATCTCGCTCCCTGCCGCGACCCGGCTGGCTCCCCACAGTTTCAGGTGCGAGGCCGGGAATGTCAACCTCTTTGGGTCGGTGGGTCGGTCTTCGCACTTCCCATCTCTCGTCTCGAACTCGGCCCTTCGCGATGTTCATCTTTCGTGCTTCGGTTTTCGCGCCCGGTCAAGCGTGAAGGGAGAGCGCTCGAGCGCCCAAGCGAGATGGGCGAGCTGAGAAGTGCGAAGTTCGGGTCCGTGGGTCCGTGGGTCGTGACTGTGGGTCCAACTGCCCCCAAAGCAATCAGCTCTTCACATGTTCCGGGCCAGAACGATCAGCGCCAGGCCCACCACGAAGAATCCGAACATGAACGCGAGCAACAGGTTGGTTCCGGGTCGAGCGTCCTTGAATTCTCTCCAGATCAAGACACCCCACAACGCCGCCACCATGGTAGCGCCCTGCCCCAACCCGTAGGAGATGGCAAAACCCGCCGGGCCCGAGGCGATGATGCTCAAGCTCATGCCAACCCCCCAGATCAGGCCTCCAAGCACCCCGATCCCGTGGGTCGGGAAACTTCCCCTGAAATAATCCGACAGAGGGACCGGTTCGCCCCGCAACGGCCACTTCATGATCAACGTGTTGAAGACGAGGTTGCTCAGGAAAATCCCCACGGAGAAGACAAAGACCGCGCTGTAGGGACCCAGCTTGCCCGGCTCGGGATCGGCGAAATCGGCCGACATCGAGTCGGCCACGAATCGATAAAAGAACCCCATCAAGGCGCCTGCGGCCAGGGAAAGCGCCAGTCCCTTCAGGCTCAAGCCTTCGTCTTGGCCGGGAAGTCGCCGGCAGGCGGCGGCGTCGAGGAGGATGGCTGCCACAACGAAACCCACACCCGAAAAAAGGAAGACCGGGTTTCCGACCGGGCTTCCCCAGTAATTGACCACCACCCCGAGGACCAAAGCCAGTCCGATTCCCACGGGGAAGGCTACGGCCATGCCCGCTATCGAGATGGCGGCCACCAGGAGGATATTGGCGGCGTTGAAGATGACTCCCCCGACCGCCGCGGAAACAAGGCTCCCCTGCTCAGCTTGGGCGAGATCCTCGAAGAAACTTCGGCCCGTCGCACCGAAGCTCCCCAGAGTCAGGGCGAAAGTCAGAGAAAGCAGCAGGACCCCGAGGGTGTAGTCCCAATAGAAGAGTTCGAATCGCCATTGTCGTTGGGCCAGCTTCTGCGTGTTGGCCCAGGAACCCCAGCAGAGCATGGTGATGACGCAGAAAACCACCGCCCAGGGATAGCTCTCGAGAATGAACATGACCCTCCTTCCGGACTCTCAATCGACCTTGCCCGCGCCGCCAGACGAAGGGAACCGCTAGCCGGCATCGAAATCGGCGCGCTTCCAAAACGACTTCTGAGTCCCCACTTTGGTGGTCGACAGGCTGGCGTATCGGCACGCCTGCGCGATAGCGTCGCGCTCGGGCATTCCCTCCCCGATGAAAACGGCGAAGCTGCCGATGAAGGCGTCCCCTGCGCCCGTCGTGTCTTTGGCGTCCACCTTGACGGCGGGCACCAGTTCGCGCACTCGCCCGCCGGCGAAAAAGGCCCCCATCGACCCCAGGGTGATGATGACTTTGGAGAGCCCTCTGTCAAGAAGGTATTCGGCGCAGGCTTCGGCCTCGTCGAGCGAGCTCACGGGCATTCCCGTGATGGCCTCGGCCTCGCTCTCGTTGGGGATGAAGTAGTCGACCGTTCGGATCTTTTCGATGTCCACTGGCTGGCCGGGAGCCGGGTTGACGATGCAGCGGATACCGTGCGAGCGGGCGAAGCCGACGGTGTGGTAGACGGTCTCGAGAGGGATTTCGAATTGCAGGATGATGCAGTCGGCCTTGCGCAGCAGGGACTCGGCTTCGTCCACGTCTTCCGGGCCGAGGCGGTCGTTGGCGCCCTTGACGACGATGATGCGGTTCTGTCCGCCGGAATCGACAAAGATCGGGGCCACGCCGCTGGAAGCGCCCTCGACGGCCCGCACCTGTGAGGTTCCGATGCCCAGAGCCTCGAAGTTGGCGATGGTGGCCGGTCCGAAAAGATCGCTGCCGACGCGCGCCACCATCTCCACCTCGGCGCCGCAATAGCGGGCGGCCACCGCCTGGTTGGCGCCCTTGCCGCCGAAACCCATGTCGAAGGCGGTGCCGAAGATCGTCTCTCCGGGACGGGGGAAGCGGTCGGTGAAAGTGACCAGATCGACGTTGGCGCTGCCGACGACGGCAATGAGTGGCTTTCTGCTCATCTTTTCAAATCCTTCCCGCGAAACGAGTCAATCCTCGCCTGAATCCTTCGAATCGCTCGGCATCGGAATCGGCCACTCGCAGACGCTCAATTCACCTTCGGCGGCGCCGTCAGCCGCTCGATGTAGAAGCCGATGAAGCGCTCCCAGTCCAGCTCGTATTGAACCCGCATTTTTCGGGCCCCTTCGGCTCCGGGCCAGATCTTCGTTCCACCCACAGACACGCCGTAATTGATTCCCCGGCTGTCGTCCACATCAACGTACAGCTCTTTGGTCGTCACCAGCGTCGGGTCGACGAGGCTGGCCACGGCGATTTGATCGTACATATGAGCGGACCGGGCCGGGTCCGAGTAATAAGCGGACATGGTCTCGGCGAGGAACCTCGTGATCGGCGTGTCGACACCAACCAACTTCTCGAACCAGGCCTTGGTGAAGTTGGACTTGCGCGAGACGTTCAGCGGCGAGAGTTCAATGGGAATGCCGGAGCGGAGAACCGCCTTCGCCGCCTCGGGGTCGACCCAGAAGTTGAATTCCGCGTTGGGAGTGATGTTGCCCCCGCCGTCGGGAAGGCGGGCGACGGCGCCTCCCATGATCACCATCCTCTTTACTTGTCGCGAGAATCCGGGTGTCTGTCGCATGGCCATGGCGATGTTGGTCAGAGGACCGATCGCCAGGATGGTGATCTCGCCGGGGTTGTCGGTTACGGTTCGGACGATGAAATCCACCGCCGAAGTGGTCTCGGCTTGCCTGGCGGCGAAACCTCCGGGAGGGGCCGGCGGCGGATCGTCCGACCACCACTCCCCATAGGCCCGGACCGCGAAGTCCGACTTCTCATGCACCAGCGGCATGTCGGCGCCGGGAAAGACGGGGACGTCGGTGCGGCCCGCGACTTCCAGAACCCGCAGGGCGTCGACCGTGGCCCGCTCCATGCTCTTGTTGCCCGCCACGGTGGTCACGCCCAGGATCTCCAGCTCGGGCGACTGCAGGGCCAACAGCAGCGCCAACCCGTCGTCTTGCGGCGGCGCGACGAAGTCGGTATCGAAGATCACTTTGTGCTGGGCGGCCCAGAGGGGCCAAAGCGTTGCACCCAGGATCAGTGAAAGCAATACCACTCTCATGGGACGACTCCCCCGTTTCCGATCCGCAGCGGGGCGGAAAACGACTCCACCTTGCGACGGACCGGACGATTCTAACCGCTCTCCCCGTTTGTTTCCTCCCCCGCGGCCCAAGCCTAGGACCGGCTGTTCCACCCGCTGCAGAAAAGGGACGGGCTGTTCCACCGAGCCGCGCGCGTGCCCCGCCCCGATGCCGGTCCGCCGGGCACTTCCGTCCCGGAGGGACACCGTGGAAATAGCCCAGGACTTCAGTCCTGGGTGGAGCGGCAACCCGCAATTCGAGTCCCGGGAGGGACGACTGAAATCGTGAAGCGACGTGACATCCCGGATGGATTCAATCGTCCCTCCGGGGACTCTCGATCGTGTCGGGGCACCGGATTCCTGATCACGGAATCAGCACCGTCGAAGCCGTGGTGTTCCGCGACTCGAGTTGCCGGTGCGCATCGGCGGCCTCGGCCAGCGGCAAGCGACGGCCGATGCGGATGCGGACGGCGCCGCTCTCGACTACATCGAAAAGCTCGCTGCAGGCCGACTCAAAGTCCTCTCGCTCCTTGATGTAATGCATCAGAGAAGGACGAGTGAGGAAGAGCGACCCTTTCTTGGAAAGCTCCAGGATGGAAAAGGGAGCCACGGGACCCGAGGCATTGCCGTAACTGACCATCATGCCCCGAGGTTGCAGACAGTCGAGTGATCCCTCGAAGGTGGCTTTCCCCACCCCGTCGTAGACCACCGGCAGCCCTTTGCCCTCGGTGATCTCGCGGACACGCCGCACGAAGTCCTCCCGGGTATAGACGATCGGGTGATGACAGCCGTGGGCCTTGGCCAGTTCGGCCTTGTCATCGCTACCCACGGTACCGATCACTTTCGCTCCCAATGCTTTCGCCCATTGGCAGAGAATCGATCCGACACCGCCCGAGGCGGCATGAATCAAAACGGTTTGGCCGCTCTCGACCCGGAACGTTCGGCGAATCAAATAGTGGGCGGTCAGCCCCTTGAGCATCATTCCGGCGGCGCTTTCCTCTTCGATCCCTGCGGGAAGACGCACCAGGCGGG
>JBFGHF010000392.1:0-4683 GCA_041578355.1 Acidobacteriota bacterium | reverse complement strand
CTCGCCCGCGCTCCGGTCGACGGAGTCTTGATCCGCTACGAGGACACCTACCAGCAGATGTGGGTGGGTGAACACGACGTGCGCGCCGGCCAAAGCGGAGGCGGTCAGAGCACCGTCACCTCCCAGTGGAACGTGGGCGACCAGGTGGAAGTGCTGCGCCCCGCGGACGGCAGGTGGACAGCGGCCAGCGTCCTCGCCCTCGATCCGGTCGACGGAGTCTTGATCCGCTACGAGGATACCTACCAGCAGATGTGGGTGGGTGAAAACGACGTGCGCGCCAGCCAGAGCGGGGGCGGTGAGTGGGGTGGACAGGAACCGCAAGCCGGTGATGGCTGCGAGTTGCGCGGTCAGATCGTGTCCGTCAACAGCCAACAATCCGCTACGGTAACCATCGTGAATGACGGCTCCACCTATATTTATGTCTATTGGATCGACTACGGGGGCAATGAAGGGGACTATCAGAGTAGACAGCAACCGCTTCTGACCATTGCGCCGGGCGGTGCCCAGAGCGTGGCGTCCGCTATCGGTTTCGGTTACACCGTGGTGGGCGAGAACGGCAACTGCCTGGGCGTCGTTCAAGCCTCTGAGGCAGTAAACGAATTCGTCTTTGCAGGCTTTTGAGCGCTGAGCTGGCCGGCGATTCCTTGAACGTGTGGTTGGAGGGTCGAAGCGGCTCGGCGTTTGAATTGCCGGCAGGGATGCCGGCGTTCCGTGTGCTGCCTCAGTCGTGCAGACCTGGGGATTCCGCGGCAGGAACCGGCAGCCGACTGAATCGCCAGCCACCCAGGCTCGGCGTTTGAATTGCCGGCAGGGATGCCGGCGTTCCGTGTTGCTGCCTCAGTCGTGCAGACCTGGGGATTCCGCGACAGGAACCGGCAATGGTCGTCGGTGCTGAAATCAAATCCTCAGCGGAGTGGCCTTCCCGTCGAGACCAGCCGCTCCAGCCAGGAACCCGCCAGCAGCGACGTCACGATGGCCAGCATGACCAGGATGGCGTACATCGTCTCGTCCACGATCCGGGCATCGTAGGCGACCGAGGCCAAAACGATGCCGGGTCCCCCGCGGGCATTCAAGGCGATGGCGAGGTTGGCGGCGCCGTAGGGCCCTTCCCCGCCGAGTCGAGCCCCCCAATAGACGCTCAGCGATTTGGCCAAGCAGGCGAAAGCGAGGAAGAACAGGAAGAAGCCCAGCTCGAACTGCTGCAAAAGGTTGAGTTTGAACCCGACGATGGCGAAATAGGTGGGGACGAAGAATGCGAATGCGAAGCTCTTGATCGATTCCCGAGAATGGGGAGAGTCATCGTTGGTCCTGCCCACGACGATTCCCGCCGCGAAGGCGCCGAACATGGGGGCGATCCCGATGAAGACGCAGACTCCTGTCATCAACAACATGAAGACGAGCAGAAAAGCGATCGAATTGCCTCGAGCGACCAGGTTGTAGCGGAAGGCCCGCAACTTCTGGAAGAGCGCCGGGCCGAACCGCAGCGAAACGCCCAAGAACGCCAAGGGTGTGATGACGTGATAGGCGTTGGCGGCCGCCGAAAGGTGCTCGATTCCGAGCAGCGCCTGCAAGCCAACCACAGGTTCCTGCAGGCTGGCGGCCGATAGCGCCAGAGCGATCGCCAGAAAGATATAGAGAACGATGTCCTCGATAACGGCCACTCCCAGCACGATGCGGGAGAAACCGGTGCCGAGGATGCCCAGATCCCCCATGATTCTTGAGATGACCGGAATGCTGGTGACGGCGACCGCGATGGCGACGACCAGCAGGAAAGAGGTGTCCGTGGCGGCATCGCCCTGAAACCGGGTGAGGTCGAAAAAGGGCAGATCCGTCCAGTCGCTCAAACGGAAGAAGGCCAATCCCAAAGCCAACGGGATGAGTGTGCCGACCAGCGTGATCAGGATCGCCTTCTTACGCTCTCCCGACTCGAAATTCGAGCGTACTTCCAGGCCCGAACAAAACATGAGCAGCAAGAGCCCCAATTCGTAGATGGCGCCCAGGACCGGGAAGGTCGCACCGTCCGAAGAGGAGAAGACGGCGTTTTGGAGACCCGGCAGGAAGTAGCCGAAGAAGGTCGGCCCGAGAAGCAGGCCGCCGAGGATCTCACCGATGACTCGCGGCTGCCGGAACTGCGCGAAAACGAACCCGAAGCCGTGCGCGAAGACCAGCAACAGCGAGAGCGTCAGCAAGATATGTGCGAATTGCGAGATGGTCAGGGACATGCATCACTCTAATCCGAAAGAACATCGATTTTTCAGCACCACGTGGCATGCACTCGACCCATTCCTGTCCGCGCGCCTGGTGTCAGACGCTATGATTCAGGGGCGAGTGGCCTAAATCCGGGAAAAACTAAACAATCTTAGCTTATCGAGGTATTCGATAGAAGCCGAGTTTCGCACCGGCAAGTCCCCATCGGGAGCGGGTCACGCTCCTTCAGAGGACGGGGAGGCCTGCTCCAGCCAACGTTTCCAATAATCGAGGCGTCGCAGGTCGGGTTCGGAGCCGGCTGAGCCGGGGAAGCGGCGAGTTTGGAGGGCGGACCCGGGGTGCAGTGCCGTCACCGCCTCCTCACCCGCTTCGGGAATCAGTCTCTGCAGCTCCGGCGGATCGAGTTGCTCCAGAGCAAGACCCTGCTCGATGCAGTGCGCCACGAGCCGGCCGACTTTCCGGTGAGCCGTGCGGAAGGGGACACCGCGTGCGACCAGGTGCTCGGCCAGGTCGGTCGCCGCAGCGTAGCCCTGGGAGAGCGCTTGCCGGCATCGCTCCTCCCGGACGTTGAAGCGGCCGAGCACCGCGCCGATGACCTCCAACGTGCCGGTGGTATGGTCGACGACCGCGAAGAGGTGCTCCTTGTCCTGTTGCAGGTCGCGATGATACGAGGTGGGCAGCCCCGTCAGCAGGGTTGCCAGGGCTTGGGTGTGGCCCACCACCGAAGCGGCTTTGCCCCTGGCCAGCTCGAGCAAGTCGGGGTTTTTCTTTTGAGGCATCATGCTGCTGCCCGTGCAGAGCGAATCGGGAAGTTCGACCCAGCCCAGCGGCGTACTGGTGAAATAGACGAAATCGGCGGCCAGACGGCTGGCGTGGATCATGAACTGGCTGGCGATTTGAAGCAGTTCCAGGATGAAGTCTCGGTCTCCGACCGTGTCGTAACTGTTGCCGAAAGAACGTTCGAATCCCAATTCGGCAGCGGTTGTTTCCGGATCGAGGGGCAGACTGCTGCCCGCCAAAGCGCCGGCTCCCAGCGGAGAGATCGAGTGGCGCGTTCGATAGGACGCGAGCCGTTGGTGATCGCGGCCGAACATTTCGCAGCAAGCCAGCAGGTAGTGGGTCCAGGAAACGGGCTGGGCGGTCTGCAGATGGGTCCAGGCGGGCAGCAATGCCTGCCGCATCCCTCCGGCACGTTCCACCGCCACTGCAATCGTCCGCTTCAGGGAGTCGAGCCACTCGGCGGCTGTGTCCAGGCAAAGCATCTTGACGTCGACCAGCACTTGGTCGTTGCGGCTGCGGCCCGCGTGGACTTGACGACCGGCGTCCCCGGCCAGCTCGTGGAGCCGCATCTCCAGGTTCATGTGGATGTCTTCCAACTCCGGACGGAAGGGGAAGGTGCCGTCCTGCAGCTCCTGCGCCGCCTGAGCCGCCGCCTCCAGAATCCGATCGCGGTCGAGGCTGGAAATGATCCCTTGGCGGGCCAACATGCGGACGTGGGCGCGCGTCCCTTCGAGGTCGTAAAGCGCCAATCGTCGGTCCAGATGCAGGGAATTGGAGTAGCGCTGCAGAACCTCTTCGGGTTGCTCTCGGAAACGGCCTCCCCAGAGCGCCGGCGCCTTGTCGGTTTCGTCCATCAAGTGAGAGTCCTTTTGGCAGACATCGCCCCCACCCGCGAGCGCAGGCCTTGCAGGCGGATAAAACCTTCGGCGTCGGCCTGGCTGTAAACGCCGTCGGACTCGAAGGTGGCGTATTCGGGGTCGTAAAGGCTGCCCGGCGCTCGGCGTCCGCTTACCGTGCAGGTGCCCTTGTAGAGGCGCACTCGGACCTCGCCGGTGACCTGTTCCTGGGACTTTCGGATGGCCTCGAGCCAGAGTTGAGTCTCGGGGGAGAACCAGAATCCGTAATAGATTTTTTCGGCCAGGCGAAGCGCCAGTTCGTCCTTCCAATGCGCCACTTCGCGATCCAAGGTGATCGATTCAAGCGCTCGGTGGGCGCGGTGTAAGACGGTTCCGCCGGGAGTCTCATAGACACCGCGGGACTTCATCCCCACGAAGCGATTCTCCACCAGGTCGACCCGCCCCACGCCGTGGCGTCCGGCGGTTTGGTTGAGCCGCTCCAACAGGGCGAGAGCATCCAGGCGGGCCCCGTCGAGCGAGACAGGCGTCCCTTGCTCGAATCCGATCACCACTTCCTCCGCTTTCCCGGGGGCGCTTTCGGCCGAGGCGGTGCGGATGAAGATTTCTTCGGGCGGGGCCATCCAGGGGTCTTCCAGGATGCCTCCCTCGAACGAAGTGTGGAGAAGGTTTTGATCGATGCTGTAAGGCTTGTCGGCCGTGGAAGTGATGGGGATGCCGTGGCGGCGCGAGTAGTCGATCAAGTCGGCTCTCCCGGAAAACTCCCAGCTCCGCCAGGGCGCCAGGATTCGCAGCTCGGGCGCCAGGGCCTGATAGGTCAACTCGAAACGCACCTGGTCGT
>JBFGHF010000391.1:0-4683 GCA_041578355.1 Acidobacteriota bacterium | reverse complement strand
TTTGCAGACGACCGAGGCGTCGCGGACGTAGATGGAATCGAGGGAGAGATCGGATGCGGGGAAGAACATCACATCGGCGCCGCACTCCTCGAGAATCTCGAGGAAGTCGTCGAATTCGCTGCACGCCCGCTCCAGGTCCGGCGCATGCAGGTAGCCGAGAGCTCGCCATTCGCTCTCGATCTTGGCGGAGCTCGAGAAGGCGTCGCGGGGGTGCCGGAGGGCCACGCGAACCAGCTTCCCGACCTCGTTTTGCCGCGTCAGGTTGATCGTCTCCCTCACGGCGCCCAGTGGTAACACAGTGACGGCGGAGAAGGGAAGCGGTCGACTCGGAGGCGCCAACCCGAACCCGATTCCGATCGCGATTCCGGCCTCAGACCCACCCTCCTTCGCTCCGAAGACGGAACTCGGGGGGCAGGCAGACCCACAGATCTCTGACCCCTCTTACCGAGCGGTCCGCAGCGAACAGCCGACCGAGAGTGGAATGCAGATTGGCGCCGATGTGATCCAAATACCCGATTGACCCTCCTGCCTGGAGTAGAATCCGGGCGTCAAGAGTTGGGGCGAAAGCCTTGTTTCGGGGAAAGGAGTGTTCCTCATGTCCCTTGCCTTGGTTGTGCGCGACGAGACGCCCGCCGGCGCCGTTTTGGCGGAGCTGAGTCTGGTGGTCCCCGCATCTACGATCACTGCTCGCGAGCTGATTCGGAGCCGGGTTTACCATGAGGTCGACGACTACAACCGGCGTCGGCCGAAGGAGTTTCGAGGCCTCGTCGAACCCACCGACGCGGAGAAGACGCTGACCGGCTACCGTCTGCGCCAATTTCGCCGCATCGACTCCGAGGAGCAGTACCAGCGAGCCCTGGCGGGTTTCCAGAAGAACCAGGTTCTGATTCTGGTGGATGACCGGCAGGTGGAGTCCTTGGACGAAACGGTCGAGCTGCGTCCGACCACCAAAGTCTCCTTTCTGCGGCTCGTGCCTCTGGTAGGAGGTTGACCCAGGCTCATGGCCTTCGACTGGCTGGCGGGAAAACTCGGTTTGTCGGGCCGATCTGAGCCCCCCTCGCTACGAGTCGACCCGGAGATCTCCCGGCTGGTTGGCGGTTTGATCCGGGAGAGCTCCGCCCACCCCGGCTACATTGTCCCCAAGCTGGCTGAGCTCCCCTCCGGCGCCCGCCTTCTGAAGCTCCCGCGCCGGCAGCAAGTCCAGGCGGTCCTGGAGGCGGCCCGCCTCATGCTTGCCACCTCCAAGCGCCGGGATTCGAACTACAAAAGAGTGTCTTCTCTCCGGGATCTTCTCGTCGCCCTTTTGCGAAGAAAGCTGCCATTTCAGTCATCCGACCTGGTACAGCTGGCGAGGACGATTGGACAAGATTCGCGGGCTTATTTGTGGTGCTGGCCGATGGGGTCGGTGCTCAGGGGCATCGAGAATTTTGTCGAGGTCGAGGGGATGAGCCCCGAACTGCGGAAGGCCCTTTCGAGAATGGCGGTCCGATTCAGCACGGAGGACGCATGGGCGGAGAACCGCAAGACCGGCAAGAGAATCGCGGTTCTTCTCCAGTCGCCGCGGCAGGAGGACGATATAGATTGGAACACGGGGGAAGTGTGGACGGCCAGCCTCCGTGACGGCCTGGCGTCGCTGACAGAACGTCAGCGGCGGAGCTGGAATGCTTTTCTCCTTCACTGCCGAACGGCCACTTCATCGAAGCCCAGCAAAAAGTGGCTCGAAAACGCCCGGGGAATACTCGAAGAAGTGGATAACGCTTCCTTCGAAAAGATCGTGGAAAGTGTCCTCAAATCGATCGGTAAACCGAGAAAGAGCCGCTTTCTCGGGCTGGGAGAGAGCCCCTACGCGACTCACCCGACTCAGATTCTCGACACTCATTCCGACCTGCTGAGGGGTTTGATCTGGTGCGTTCCCCTGGGGGGTGGAAGTGGCATGGCGGCCACGATCGGAGATGTGGCTGAAGTCTGTTTCAAGAAAATCCCCGGAGTGGGTCCGCGCAGCACCAAGATTGGCAATGCCTGCATGACGGCGCTTTCCCACTTCACCGATCTTGACTCGTTGGGCCAGCTCAGCCGGCTGAAGGCGAAAGCGCGCTACCCCTCGATGAAGAAGCAACTCGAGAAAGTGTTGGAACGGGCCGCGAACCGTTTGGGCATTTCCGTCATGGATCTCGAAGAACTGGGCGTGCCCGATTTCGGGTTCACCCGGGTCGGCGCCCTGCACCGCAAGATCGGCGATTACGAGGCGCGTCTCGAGGCCTGCAGTGCCCGCAAGTCGGCGCTCGTCTGGGCCCGGCCCGACGGCAAGATCCAGAAGTCGGTTCCGGCGGCGCTGAAGACCGACTTCAAGAAGGAAATCGCCGAGCTTCGCCGCCTCCGCAGCGCCGTGGACAAAATGGTGACCGCCCAGCGCAGCCGCCTGGAACAACTCTACCTGCAAGACAGGAGCTGGGGTTTCGCCGACTTTCGAAAGAGGTACCTGGATCATCCACTGGTGGGATTGCTGGCTCGTCGCCTGATCTGGCAGTTCGGGCAAGGCGACGGGCAAACGGCTGGGATCTGGCTCGAGGATCGCTTGGTCGGCGCCAACGGCCAGGCTCTGGAGGGGATCGACGCCGCCACCCGCGTCTGTCTCTGGCATCCCATCTCCAGCTCGGTTCACGAGGTGGTCCGCTGGCGTCGTTTCATCGAGCGGCACCAGATCGTCCAGCCCTTCAAGCAGGCCCATCGCGAGGTCTATTTCCTGACCGATGCGGAACGGGATACGGCCAATTATTCCAACCGGTTCGCCGCTCACATCCTGCGCCAGCACCAGTTGTCCGCTCTCTGCCGGGAGCGCGGTTGGCGCTACGGTCTGCAGGGGATGTGGGACTCGGCCAACATTCCTTTTCTCGATGTGACCGCCCATCGAATGCGGGTGGAATACTGGCTCGAGCCGGCGGGCGGAGGGCAGGAGGAAACCACCGAAATGGCGGTCTTTCTCTACCTTGCGACCGATCAGGTCCGCTTCTACTCGCTTCACGAGGACGGGCCCATGGCGCTGGAGGACGTACCCCCGCTGGTCTTGTCCGAGGTGATGCGCGACGTCGATCTCTTCGTTGCGGTTTGCAGTGTAGGAAACGACCCCACCTGGGCCGATGGGGGGCCCGGAGCGGCCGCCGGTCACGCGGATTACTGGTACGACTTTTCCTTCGGCGAGCTCGTTGAATCGGGCCGCAACCGGCGCCAGATCCTCGAGAGTCTGCTCCCGCGACTCAAGATCGCCGACCGTTGCAGGCTCGAAGACCGTTTCCTGGTGGTGCGGGGCGAAATTCGCAGCTACAAGATCCACCTGGGGAGCGGCAACGTCCTGATGACCCCCAACGACCAGTATCTGTGCGTCGTCCCCGGCCGGGTGCGCGAGACAGAAAACCTCTATCTGCCCTTCGAGGGAGACACCCGATTGGCGGTGATCCTCAGCAAGGCCTTCCTACTGGCCGACGACAAACGGATCAAAGACGGCTCGATCCAGAGCCAGATCCGGAGTTGAAAAGCACCGGCATTTCGACGAGTCTTGGGCAATGCACGGAACGCCGCCTTCCAGGCGGCAACGCCCGGCCCCCCGGGTGCGGGGCGCCCGGATGCAGGCAAGGATGCCAGCCCGCCTGGGGAAGGCCAGCCACATGCCCTTACGATCGAGACTTTGAAATGAGAGACTAGGGTCCTGTCAACCTAGAGATGGGGGTTACGGACGGGCCATTCGGGGTCGAGATCAAGGCGCGCGGACGCAGGCATAGCGGGGCCTACGTCGAGGACGCGCAACACAGAGATCGACCGCGAGGGCCGTCCCAGAATCCCCCAATTGGAGGTTGACGGACACTAGCGACCAAGGAAGGAGTTTTGCGCATGCGGGTTTTGACGGCTTTGCTGCCATTGGTGCTTATGTTGGCGGGACTTGGCGCCCAGGAACGCCTTGAGTTCAAACCGGAAGTCGGCCATTCGACGTTTGCGGTGCGGGAGCCTGTACTGACCATCAAACCGAACACCACCCTGGTCTCCCAGACAATGTTCGGAGCCTACTACACGGAAGACGGCGGGGTATTTCCAGGCGAAGTGGGACCGTTTTTCATCGAAGGCGCCACCACCTCGGACACTCTTGTCGTGAAGATTCTCAAAGTGAAGCCTAATTATCATCTGGCGGCTTCCAATGTGCGCCCGACCTTTGGGGGACTCGCTACCGATGTCCGGCTTCGACTGCTCAACCCGCCGATCGGGTCCAGGCGCTATCTCTGGAAGCTGGATCTGGAGAAGATGACCGGCAAGACCGAGCTGCCGGGAAGCAAGATGAAAGAAATCGAGATCGAACTGCGTCCCATGCTGGGCCGGGTGGCGGTGGCGCCCCGGGGAGAAGAGGCCTTCGGGGGGCTCTGGCCGGGGGACTTCGGCGGCAACATGGATGCCCTCGAGGTGCGGGAGGGAACGACGGTCTACCTCCCCATCTTTCATGAGGGCGCGTATTTCTACTTCGGCGACGGACATGCCCGCCAGGGTGAGGGCGAGGTGGCCGGCACGGGGCTCGAGACGAGCATGGACGTCGAACTGCACATCGACTTGATCAAGGGCAGATCCATAGACTGGCCCCGGCTCGAGGACGACAACTACATCATGGTGGCGGGAAGCGCCCGTCCGCTGATCGACGCCTTC
>JBFGHF010000390.1:0-4684 GCA_041578355.1 Acidobacteriota bacterium | reverse complement strand
TTGGAGGAGCACTATTTCCGCGTCGTGGATCGCTGAGACGGGGCGGTCTTTTCGCACACTGACTCATGAAACAGCTGGGACTCATCTGGCTTATCGCCGGCAAGGACCTGAGGATCGAGTATCGGTCGAGAAACGCCTTTTTGACCACGCTTTTCTTTGCCGTTCTGATCCTCATCATCTTCAACTTCGCCTTCGATCCCGGCAGCCTGGCGACCCGCGAAGCCGCCCCCGGCATCCTCTGGGTGGCGCTCATCTTTCCCGGTGTGATCCAGCTCAATCGATCGTTTCAGTCGGAAGCGGAAGAAGGAACCCTGGCCGCCATCATCCTTTCTCCCCTCGAGCGGGGAGTGGTCTTCCTGGGAAAGTTCTTCGCCAACTGGATCTTCCTGCTCATCATCGACCTGCTGATTCTGTTGGCGTTCGTGATCTTCTACAATTTCGCATTCAGCGGGAGGCTGCTCTGGATCCTCTTGCTGTTGCTGGCCGGCAGCGCCGGGTTCACCGCCGTGGGGACCGTTTTCGCGGCCATGCTCACCAATGTGCGGGCCCGCGACGTCCTGCTCCCGGTTTTGCTTTTCCCCATCATCGTTCCTATAATTCTGGCGGCCGTGAACGCCACCCAGGAAGTGCTGCTCAAAGAGGAACTTCGCTTCTATTCCGATTGGCTGAGACTCTTGCTGGTTTTCGACGTGATCTATCTGACTACGGGGTATCTGGTTTTCGACTATGTCGTCGCTGAGTGAAAGCAGTCAAGAACTTCTGAGAGCCCGAAAGTTCCTGGATTGGAGCGGATGGCTGTTGGGTCCGGTTTACCTGCTCGTAGCGGTGACGCTCTTCGCCGCCTTCCTTTACGCCCCCACCGAACGGGTCATGGGCGAGGTGCAAAGGATTTTCTATGTCCACTTCGCGGCGGCCATCAATTCGTTCGTGGCGTTCTTTTGCGTCTTCGTCGGCGGGATCGGCTATTTGGCGACCAAGCGCAAGATCTGGGATACGCTGGCGGTATCGGCGGCCGAAGTCGGCCTGATGCTCACGGCGATCGTCTTGACCACCGGTCCGATCTGGGCCAAGCCGATCTGGAATACCTGGTTTCCGTGGGGGGACCCGCGCGTCATGACCGAGCTGGTCCTGCTGCTCATCTTCATCTCCTACATGGTGCTGCGCTCGGTTTTGCCCGACGGGGAAACCAAGTATAAATTCAGCGCGGTTTTCGGAATCATCGGCTTTCTGGACGTCCCCATCGTCTGGATGTCGATTCGATGGTGGAGGACCATCCATCCCGTCGTGGTCACGGGCGGCGGCATGAATCTCGAATCGAGAATGAAAGTGGCGGTCTGGCTCGGCCTGGGGGCCATCCTTCTCCTGACCACTTTGCTGATACTGCTGCGGATGGCGATGCGGACTCACGATGGTTGGACTCGCCGATTTTCCCAAGCGCTCCTGGAGGGCGAACTGGAGCGCAAGTGACAAGCAACCCCTATCTGTTCGCCGCCTATCTCGCCGTCTGGACGGTGCTCTTCGTCTATCTCTTCTTCGTCCACCGACGTCAGAAGGCAATCTCCAAAGACCTCCGCCATTTCTCCGACTCGCTGCGCACCCGCGAAGAGGATTGACCGCCCGCGACCGGTGGGGATCAGGGTGATTGCGGCCTGCCTGGAACTCCGCCTTCCGGGCGGCGAACGGCGGGCCGCCGCCGAGCGCAAGATAGATCCCGGCGCTCAGTGCATTCCGCGCTGCTGCTTCCAGTTGTGCAGTTCGGTTTTCAGCCCCCGGCCGCTTGTCGTCTTCGCCACCGAAACAATCAAAAGACGATCTTCTTGCGGTGGCTGATTTCGCATTTGGGGCGGTCGATCTTGATCTTGATTCGCCGCTCCGACCAGTCGTCTCCGGGCTCGACGTAAAACCCGATGGTGTAGCTGTGAGCCAGGCTCGACTTCAAGTCGTTCATGAATTCACTGGGAAAGACGTATCGTCCGCTCAGATAGAACCGTCCGCCCGTCTCTTCGATCAACTTGTTGAAATAGAAGCGATTGATCCGCTCGGCGTGACTGAAACCGCCGCCGGTGGTGAAACCGGGCGCAAAGGAAACGGCATAGAGATCGATGTCGGAAAGCCGGAACATGCTGCGGTATTCGTCCAGGTCGTTGACCGACTCGCGGTCGATACTGGCCGTGAACAGAACCAGAATTTTTCTTTTCTCGGGCCGGTCACGCAACAAATCCACACCGCGGCCCAACATCCGCCCCACCGGAACCTCGTCCAAAGTGACCGCATCGGGCCGAGGCCTCATGCCCAGCAGGGCCTGGCTCAAAAGGTGCTCTTGGTCGGTGAAATCCTGTAAGATTTCCAGTTCCTGATCGAATTGCGCAATGAGCGCGTTGCCCACTTTTGCGAATTCTTCCATCATGCCTTCGAGCAGGTGATAGCGAATCCGGTCGACGGTGTTGATCCGTCCCAGATGGGGCATGCTGACGTTGTATTGTGCCGTGCGCGGACTGTTTTCGATCAGGAAGACGAAGGCCGTTTCTACGCTGCGGTAGCCAAAGAAACGAATCTCTTGGGGAGTCCCGTCCAGCAGCAGCGAGACTTCGTGCATTTTCAGGTCGCGGAGGAAGACCCCGTTTCGGTCCTTTGCCGAGAAGCTCAGATAGCGCGCGGACCTGGCCAACCCCTCCGAGCCGAAGCAGAGCAGCAAGAACAGCAAAACCGAGAACCGAAGCCGACGAGCCATCGGTTTCCATTATAGGAGGTGCGGGAGCTTTGGCGCTGTTGGATTCGATCTGTGAAGCCGGTCACGGACAAGAAGCCCCTAAATAAGCTAGATTTCGCTCATGTCGGTGATTCGAGGGGCGTCGCCTGCACAGAGAGACCGACTCTCGGCAACAGTGGCGAAGTCCGAGGCAGGCTTCAGTTTTATCGAGCTCGTGGCGGTTGTAGCCGCCATCAGCATCCTGGCCGCCTTCTCCGTGCCGCACTTGAGCAAGGTGAAAATGGTCACCCAGGAGAACACCGCGGCGGCCTCTCTGCGCGCGCTTTACAGCGGCGAGGTGCTTTACCACTCGCGCTTCGGCACCTACGGAACGTTGCCGGCGATGGTCAACCTGCAGTATGTGGACGACAGTTACGTCACGGGGGTCAAGAACGGCTACAGTTTCGCGGTGCAGAACCCCAATCAGCACAGCTTTGAGATTCTCGCCTTGCCGCTTCAAGCGGGCGTCACAGGAAACTGGGGGTTCTTTGTGGATGAAACGGGGGTGATTCGCTACACGGAGGACGGGTCGCCGCCCAACTCCAATTCGCCGCCCTGGGATTAGAAGGTACGGCGATTGTTCGCGGGGGAGTGCACTGGCTCCCGGGAAGCCCGGAGCCAGGACCCGCAAGCCTTCGGATCAGATCGCTTCTTTGCGCAGCAGGGGCAAGCTGTCCAGCGAAAGGTGGCGCAGTTTTCGGAGAGCGCTGGCCTCGACTTCGGCACGTTGATCGGATGTCATGCCGACTGCTGCGTCATGGGCAGCGGGTGAAAACTCGAGGTCGAGCTCGAATTCCAGTTCGATCACGGCCAGTTCTTCAGGACTCAGTTGGCGGTTGCCATTCATCGGATTCATTGGTGCCTCCAGTCACACCTGTGATCAAAGCAATTCAGGTGCCGGCTTTTCGCCCCCAATCCGGCCCAAGCGGTCTTCGGAAGTGACGCGGCGCGGCTTTCTCGATGCTGCCTTTTGTCACTTGCTTCAGGGTCTTCCCCTCTTCCGCCCTCCGTTCTCCCCCGCGCCTGCCGTCGGCGATTCGTCCGGCGACTTCCCGAAGGCGATCCGATTTCCGGTCCCGGCGGGGAGAAAAAAGCGAAACAAGCAAAACCTCCGGGCTCACCATTCTTGACTGCAACCGGCTCAAATCTTATATTCACAGAGGACTAAAGTTCAAAGTGCTTCACTCGTCCGCGAACCTGCGGCTCGACGCCAGGGCCGGCGGCGACTTGGCGGACTGAAAACGGATAAACAGGAGGTTCTGAATGGCAAAGATCATAGGCATTGATTTAGGTACTACGAACTCGGTCGTGGCCGTCATGGAAGGTGGCGAACCGACCGTAATCACCAATCCCGAAGGCTCGCGAATCACGCCTTCGGTGGTGGCCATGACCAAGAGCGGAGAGCGGCTCGTCGGCCAAGTGGCCAAGCGTCAAGCGGTCACCAATCCCGAGAACACGATCTATTCGATCAAGCGCTTCATGGGCCGCAAATTTTCGGAGGTCTCCGAAGAGATCAAGATGGTCCCTTACAAAGTGACCAAGGCCTCCAACGGGGATGCCTCCGTCGAATTGGCGGGCAAAGACTTGGCCCCGCCCGAGATTTCGGCCATGATTCTGCAGAAGCTCAAGTCGGCGGCCGAAGAGTATCTCGGAGAAAAAGTGACCCAGGCTGTGATCACGGTTCCGGCATACTTCAACGACTCTCAGCGTCAGGCCACCAAGGACGCCGGAAAGATCGCCGGTCTCGAGGTGCTGCGTCTGGTCAACGAGCCCACCGCGGCCGCCCTCGCTTACGGTCTCGACACCAAGAAGGACGAAACCATCGCCGTCTTCGATTTCGGGGGCGGGACCTTCGACATCTCGATCCTCGAAGTGGGTGAGGGAGTGGTGGAAGTCAAGTCCACCAACGGCGACACCCATCTGGGTGGAGACAAC
>JBFGHF010000389.1:0-4688 GCA_041578355.1 Acidobacteriota bacterium | reverse complement strand
CAGCGTGGCCGCGATGCCGACGGCAATCAGCAGCTGCAGCGCGATTTTGTAGCGGGCCATCAAACCCCGGCTGCTCTTATGGATCAGCTTGAGATAATCGTCGAGAAAGCCGACCAGGGCGTGCAGCGCCAAGGAAGCCACCGCGATCCACACGTAAAGGTTGGTCAAATCCGCCCAAAGCAGCGTAGGAACAAGAATGCTGACGACGATCAACACTCCGCCCATGGTCGGAGTTCCCGCCTTTCCCTGGTGGGAACGCGGGCCCTCTTCCCTGACTTGCTGACCGACCTGAAAAGCGCGCAGCCGGGCGATCAGCCAGGGTCCCAGGAGCAGGCTCAGGGCCAAGGCGGTCAAAGAGGCATAGGCCGTTCGGAACGTGATGTAGCGGACCACGTTCAAGACGCTGAACTGATCGTGAAGTGAATAGAGCAAGTGGTAGATCACGCCGGTTCCCCCTCCTGACTCTTGCCCAATCTTTGCACGATCTTCTCCATCCGCAGGGCGCGCGATCCCTTGCAAACCAGCAGGTCTCCGCCGCCCACCCAGCCGTACAGGAACTCGGCCGCTCTTTCGGAATCCTCGAAATGCTCCATGGAGTCCGCTGAGAATCCCTTCTCCAAAGCGCCCTCCTGGATTCGCCGGGCGCCCTCGCCGACGGTCACCAGGAAGTCGATTCCGCTGCGGGCCACCTCGCGGCCCACCTGACGGTGGAGTTCCGGAGCGGATTTGCCCAACTCCATCATCTCTCCCAGGGCCACGATCTTGCGGCTGAATCCACTCATGCGGCTCAGCGAGCGAAGCTGCGTCTGCACGGCTCCGGGATTCGAGTTGTAGCTGTCGTCGAGCAGAGTGAAGGGCTCGCCGCTCCGACCCTGGACACGCAACACGCGTCCCCGCATTTCCAGAGGTTGCAACCCCGCCAAGCCTTTTTCGATCTCCTCCAATTCGAGGCCGAAGCCGAGCGATACCGCAACCGCCGCCGCAAGGTTGTATAGGTAGTGGTATCCCGCGAAGGGAACACGGCTGCGAAGACGGCGATTCCAAAAGACCAACTCGAAGACCATTTCCTCCAGACCCAGAAACTCGAAGTCCGTCACCCGGACGTCCGCCTCGGCCTCGAGGGCGAAAGAGATCTTGCGTCCCGCAAAGGGCATCGCCATTTCCAGAACTCGGCGATCGTCGGCGTTGAACACCAGTTGCCCCTTTTGATCGAGAGATTCGATCAGCTCTCCCTTGGCTTGGGCGATTTCCGAAAGACCCGAGAAGAACTCCAAATGGACCGGCGCCACGTTGGTCAGCACCCCCATGTCGGGCAGACAGATTTCGCACAGATCATGGATCTCGCCGCGGTGATTCATCCCCAGTTCGAGGACGGCGATTTCATCGTCCTCGGACAAGCGGCTGAGCGAGAGTGGAACGCCGAATTCGTTGTTGAGGTTGCCGGGCGACTCAAAGACGCGAAAACGGCTGCTCAAGAGCGAGGCGGCGAATCCGCGGGTCGTGGTCTTGCCCATGCTCCCGGTCACCGCGACCAGGGGATTGGCCCACTTTCTTCTCAGATAGAGTCCCAGTTCCTGCAGTGCGACTTTGGTGTCGCCGACGCGAAGCACAAAGCCCGCATCGAGCTGCAGCGAGGGCCGGGAGACGATCAATACTTCGGCCCCTTTGGCGACAGCCTGGTCGATGTAATCGTGACCGTCGAAGCGAGGGCCCTGCAGGGCCACGAAGCACTCACCGGGCTGCAAGGTCCGGCTGTCGATTGACACTGACGGAAAGGCGCTGGAGAGAGGATCGCGCCCCGGGCCCCCTAGGATCTCGGCGCCCAGAACCCGCCCCACCTCTCGGATCGTCGTGCGGATCACAGCACCTCCTCGGCCACCCGGCGGTCGTCGAAGGGCGTTCTGCGGCCGTCGATCTCCTGATAGGTCTCGTGACCCTTGCCGGCGATCAAAACCAGATCCCCTCGTCGAGCCATTCGGATGGCTCGGCCGATCGCTTCCCTCCGATCGCCGACGATCTCGTAATCGGTCTTTTCGGGCGGAATTCCGGCGCGCATCTCGTCGAGGATCTTTTGGGCGGGTTCCGAGCGGGGATTGTCCGAAGTCAAGACCACCCAGTCGGAGAGCCGGGCGGCGATACGCCCCATTTGCGGGCGCTTCTCGCGGTCCCGGTCCCCCCCGCAGCCCACCACGCAAATCACCCGGCCCGAAGCCACCTTGCGGCAGAGCCGAAGAACGTTCTCCAGTGCGGCGGGAGTGTGGGCGTAGTCGACGAACACGTCGAAAGGCGCATCCGGAAGGACCCTCTCGAAGCGTCCGGGGACGCTTTCGAGTGACTCGATGCCCTTCACGATCTGTTCGTCTTCGATACCCAAGAGGTGACAAGCCGCGGCGGCCGCCATGATGTTGTAGACGTTGTGCGGTCCCACCAAGCTGCTCGAGAGTTGCAATTCCCGCTTCGGCCAGCGGAGCTCGAGGCGCAGCCCTTGCACTCCCGAAGCGACGTCGACGGGGTGGATCTCACAGCTCTTCGAGTACCCGAAGGTCAGCGCCGAGGCTGACCAGTCGGCCACCCGCACCGCCCAGCGATCGTCTCCGTTGAGGGCGGCCGCACGGATCGCGGGGTTGTAATCCGGGCGGAAGAGAAGGCTCTTGGCCTCGAAGTAGTCCTCCATGTCGCGGTGAAAATCGAGATGGTCCCGAGAGAGATTGGTGAAGACCCCCACCGCGAAACGGCAGGCTCGGACTCTTTGAAGGCGCAGTGCGTGAGACGAGACCTCGAGCACACCGCTTCGACAGCCCTTGTCGACCGCTTCGCGAAGCAGCCGCTGAATATCAGGCGCCTCGGGAGTGGTGCGCTCCGAGGGTCGCCGATCGTCACCGATCCGGGTCTCGATCGTCCCCGCCATGACGGCGGGACCGCCGAGACTCAGAATCGAGTGGATCAGGTAGGCGGTGGTGGTCTTGCCGTTGGTTCCCGTCACTCCGACCAAGGACAGCTCTCGCGAAGGAGAATCGAAAAGTGCGTCCGAGAGCAAAGCCATGTAGGACCGAGCATCCTCGACCCGAATCCAGGGCACCTCCACCCCGGCGTCTCGGGGCGCGACGCGCTCGGAAGCCACGGCCGCGGCTCCACGCTCCAGCGCCTGGGGCACGTAGTCGTTGCCATCGGAAACGGCGCCCCGGATCGCACAGAAAAGGGCGCCCGGCCCGACTTGTCTCGAGTCGTACTCCACAGAGCGAATCTCGATACCCTCCCATTCAGTGTTGAGAACCGCGCCCGCCCGAGGCGGGACCTTGGTAAGCAGCTCCTTTAGACGCACCAGTCGCCCGTCCTTCCGCCGAGAAAAAAACTTCACACACCGCACCTCGCGATACGGGAAGGCCCGCAGCGGGACGCTGGGCCACTGCCCGGCCCGACCCGGAGACCTTCAGGCTCAACCCCAGTTCGGCGCACTTCCGGGCCACTTGCCGAAGGGTCTGGCCGCTGAAATCGGGCAGGGGGACCTCGCTGCCGTCCAAGGGGAAGACGTGAGCCGTTTCCGCTTTGGCGGGCCCGTCTTCGAGCAGGCTCAGCACGGTCCTCTCCAGCTCGGCACGGGGCAGCCGGTCTCCGCTTTCTGGGACACCCTCGGCAGGCTGAAGTTCCTGCCCGGCGGCCAGCTCGTTTCTCGGAGCGGTGGCCACATCGCGCGCCACCCGTCGTTGGATCAGCGACCTTTCCATCAGTTCCTTGAAAGCCGGACCGGCGACCCGCCCTCCGTAGTGTTCCTTGCGCGGCTCGTTGATCACCACGATAGCCGCCAATTGGGGATCTTCGAGGGGGGCGAAACCCACGTAGGAAGAGACGAAGTGGCTCTGTGAATAGGAGCCGTCCACGAATTTCTGGGCTGTCCCGGTCTTGCCCGCCGAACTGTAGCCGTTGAGCCGGGCAGCGCGCCCCGTCCCCTCGCGCACCACCTGAGCCATGGCCCGTTTCACGCGGTCGACCGTTTCCCGCGGAAGCACCCGCACCAGCTCAGGGGGAAACTCGCGCAGGGTGTCGCCTTCGGGGCTCAGGATTCGGTTGACCACTTGAGGCCGCACCAGATACCCTCCGTTGGCGATCACCGACACCGCCCTCAGCATCTGAAGGGGTGTCACACCGATCTCCTGCCCGATCGCCAAGGCGCCGATGGAGATCTTTGACCACTGGGAAACCGGACGCAGCAGTCCGATCTGCTCTCCCGGCAGATCCACACCGGTTTTGGCCCCGAATCCGAAATCACGGATGTAGCGGAAGAGGGAGTCGGGGCCGAGCCGCAAGACCAACTTGATGGTCCCGACATTACTCGACTTGGCCACGATCTCGCTGACGGTCAGCTCTCCGAAACTGTGGGAGGCCTCGCGGTACACCTTGTTGCCCAGCCGCAGACTGCCCACCGTGCAGTCGATCACCTCGGCCAGGTCGGTCAAGCCCTCGTTGAGAACCCCCGCCACGCTGATCACTTTGAAAGTCGATCCCGGTTCGAAAATCTCCAGGATGGCACGGTTGCGTCGATCTTCGGGGTCGGACTCCTGATAGTGATTGGGATCGAATGTCGGATAGGAGGCGATGGCCAGGACCTCACCGCTGCGGGGGTCCATCACCACGGCGCTGCCGTTCCGGGCGCCGTGTTCTTTGACCGTCGACGCCAGCACCTCCTCGGT